>NZ_JBEZKJ010000143.1:0-15496 GCF_040651675.1 Streptomyces sp. NPDC048415
CCGTCCCGGACCTGGGGGCTGCGCCCCCAGACCCCCCTTGTCGCGCTCCGCGCTCGTCCTCAACCGCCGGACGGGCTGAATCCCGCCCCTCCGGCGTTTGAGGAGCGAGGGTTTGGGGGCGGAGTCCCCAAGGACGGGAAGGGTAGGGGCGGAGGGGGCGAGAAACCCCCAGGGCGCCTAACCCTCCGGCTCGCCGGAAACCGGCGGTCGCCCCCGTCGGGGAATCGGCCCCGCCGCACCCGGCAGGCGCCCCGCGTCAGCCAGCGCCCTGCGCAGCAGGAACTCGATCTGGGCGTTGGCCGAGCGCAGCTCGTCGCCGGCCCAGCGGGCCAGCGCCTCGTACACCAGCGGATCCAGCCGCAGCAGCACCTGCTTGCGCTGCTGCGGCCGACGCCGGGGCGCAGTCCCCTCCGAAGAAGCCGTCACTGGTAGAGCGTCCCGGTGTTCAGGACCGGCTGTGCCGCACGGTCTCCGCACAGCACCACCATCAGGTTCGACACCATCGCCGCCTTCCGCTCGGAGTCCAGCTCCACGATGTCCCGCTCGGTGATCCGGGCGATCGCCGCCTCGACCATCCCGACCGCGCCGTCCACGATCTGCCGTCGCGCCGCGACGACCGCCCCGGCCTGCTGCCGCTGGAGCATCGCGGAGGCGATCTCGGGAGCGTACGCGAGATGCGTGAAGCGCGACTCGATGATCCGCACGCCGGCGGCCTCCACACGCGCGTGCAGCTCGGCGGCGAGCTTCTCGGTGATCTCCTCGGCGTTGCCGCGCAGCGACAGACCGTCCTCGTCGTGGGCGTCGTACGGGTACTCGATGGCGATGTGCCGTACGGCCGCCTCGGTCTGGGTGGCGACGAACTCCAGGAAGTCGTCCACCTCGAAGGTGGCCTGAGCGGTGTCGCGGACGTTCCACACCACGACCGCGGCGAGCTCGATCGGGTTGCCGTAGGCGTCGTTGACCTTGAGGACGGCGGTCTCGTGGTTGCGTACGCGCGTCGAGATCTTGGTCCGGGAGGTCAGCGGATTGACCCAGCGCAGCCCGTCCTGCCGGATCGTCCCCCGGTAGCGCCCGAAGAGCTGGACGACACGGGCCTCGCCCGGTGCCACGGTGTTGAGTCCGGACATCGCGAAGAACGCGGCGATGCCGGTCAGGACACCGACGATGATCAGTGCGGCCTTGGCGCCGGCCGCGTGGACCACACCGCCGCCGACGGCGACGAGCGTGGCGCCCAGCAGCAGCCCGACCAGGCCGAGCAGGAGGGCGAGCCCGCCGCCGATGCTGTGCGCGGCGAACTCCCGCACGCGGGGCGTCGGCATCTCGGGCACGTCGGCCGGTGCGGAGTCGTGTGAGTGGTGTGAGTCGTGTGTGGACATGGTGGTCCCCCCGTTTCGTACTGCATAGCTTTGGTCTATCTAAGTGATAGCACTTTACCCGGTCCGGCAACCTTCCACCCCTCTCGCTCGTCGGTTTTGTTGGGGCGGGTGCGCGTGGCGTGCTGATTGTCACGTCCGGAAAAGACCGGATCGGCGGCCCTTTGTCATAACGCGCGGTGTTAGCTTGCTGAGCTGACCTGAGCGACGAACCTGTGTGCCACACGAGAGTGAAGCGGAGCGGATCGACCCATGGGACGAGCGGAAGAGAGACGAGCGCGGCAGGCGCGGGGCCGCCGCGCGGCGCCCAAGCGCTCGTCCGGAGCCCAGGCCACGGCGACGACCGGATCGGTGGCCGGGGGGAAGGCCGGCGGCAAGAGCGGCCGCAGCGGCATACGCCGGTTCGTCAACTGGAAGACGATCCTCGGCACGTTCTTCGGCTTCTGCCTGCTCGGCATGGGCGCGTTCATCGTGCTCTACATGGTCGTCGACGTCCCCAAGGGCAACGCGGCGGCGAAGCTGCAGAGCAACATCTACAAGTACAGCGACGGCACGGTGCTGGCCCGCACCGGCAAGGTCAACCGTGAGGTGGTGGACCTCGCCAACGTGCCCAAGGGCGTCCAGAAGACCTTCGTCGCCGCCGAGAACAAGTCCTTCTACAAGGACTCGGGCGTCGACCTGAAGGGCACCGCCCGCGGTCTGCTCAACACCCTTTCCGGCAAGGGCAAGCAGGGTGGTTCGACGATCACCCAGCAGTACGTCAAGAACTACTACCTGAACCAGGACCAGACCGTCACGCGCAAGCTGAAGGAACTGGTCATCTCGCTGAAGGTGGACCGCCAGAAGTCCAAGGACGACATCCTCGCGGGCTACATCAACACCAGCTACTACGGCGAGGGCGCCTACGGCATCCAGGCCGCGGCGCAGGCGTACTACCGCGTCGACGCGGGCGAGCTGACGGTCGCGCAGGGCGCCTACCTCGCCTCGCTGTTGCAGGCCCCGAGCCAGTACGACTGGGCGATCGCCACGGACACCGGCAAGAGGTTGGTCAAGGCCCGCTGGAACTACACCCTCGACAACATGGTCCAGCAGGGCTGGCTGGACCCCGCCAAGCGCCAGGCCATGAAGTTCCCGGTGCCCAAGGACCCCAAGGCGGCGCCCGGACTGCAGGGCCAGACCGGCTATCTGGTGAGGGCTGCCCAGGACGCGCTGGCCAAGCAGCTCGTCTCCCAGGGCACGGCCGCCAACCTGAGCGATGCCCAGGCGATGGTCGACGCGGGCGGCTGGACCCTCACGCTCAACATCGACAAGAAGAAGCAGGCACTGCTGGAGAAGACCGTCAAGGCGCAGCTGACCAGCAAGCTGGACCCCAAGAAGCGCAAGGTCGACGCGGACATCCAGGCCGGTGCCGCCTCCGTCGACCCCAAGACCGGCAAGGTCCTGGCGATGTACGGCGGTCAGGACTACGTCAAGCACTACTACAACAACGCGACCCGCCGTGACTACCAGGTCGCGTCGACCTTCAAGCCGCTGATCCTCGCGGCGGCCCTGGACGGGCAGGCCAAGACGCAGAGCGGCAGGCCGATCACGGCGGACACGATCTACAGCGGCACCAACCGCCGCCCCGTCGTGGGCAGCGACATCGCCTTCGCGCCGCCGAACGAGGACGAGCACAGCTACGGCGACGTCACCGTCCAGACCGCGACGAACAAGTCCATCAACTCCGTCTTCGCGCAGATGGGCGTCGACGTCGGCATGGACGAGGTCCTCAAGGTGGCCTCCAAGCTCGGCATGGACACCAAGGGGCTGCAGGCGGTGCCCGCGCAGACCCTCGGCTCCATGGGCGCGAGCCCGCTGGAGATGGCGGGCGTGTACGCGACGATCGACAACCACGGCAAGAAGGTCACCCCGGCCCTCGTGGCGTCGGCCCAGCACAAGGACCGTACGGTCAAGTTCCCCGACCCGATCGGCGAGCAGGTCATCAGCGAGGAGGCCGCCGACACGGTCACCTCGGTGCTGACCGGCGTGGTCGACGACGGTACGGCCCGCGTCGCGGTGCGGGACAACGCCGACCGTGCCGGCCAGCAGGTCGCCGGCAAGACGGGTACGTCCGACAGCAACAAGTCGGCCTGGTTCACCGGCTACACGCCGAACCTGGTCACCTCGGTCGGCCTCTTCGGCGAGAGCAAGAAGAACGGCAACCAGGTCTCCATGAAGGGCGCCACGGGCCTCGTCTCGCAGGGCGGCCGCGTCAACGGCGGTGGCTACCCGGCCCAGATCTGGGCGGCGTACACCTTCAACGCGATGGGCAAGGTCAGCAAGTTCGAGCTGAACACCACGTCGGGCGCGGCGGTCGAGCCGACCCAGACGCCCACGATCACGCAGACGCCCTCGTCCACTCCCTCGTCGTCGCCGACGACCCAGGAACCGACGACGCAGCCGCCGACCTCCAGCAGCCCGTCGACTCCGACGCAGGAGCCGACGACCACCGAGCCGACGACCACGAAGCCGACCACTACGACGGCGACCCCGACCGGCAGCATCACGGACAATCCGTTCAACCCGAACAGTCAATGAGCGCGCGAAAGGGGCGCCCGGTGATCCACCGGGCGCCCCTTTCGCGGTTCTGAGAGTGGTTCGAGGGCGGGGCACTCACCCCCGGTTCAGCTCGAACCAGACCACCTTCCCCGTACTGAGCCGGGTCGCGCCCCACCGCCTGGCCAGCTTGTTCACCAGGTACAGCCCGCGTCCGCCCTCGTCCGTGGCCCGCGCCTGCCGCAGCCGCGGCAGCTGCGGCACGTCGTCACCGACCTCGCAGCGCAGCACGTCCGTGCGCAGCAGCCGCAGCGTCACCGGCCGCGTGGCGTAGCGCACGGCGTTCGTCACAACCTCGCTGACCAGCAGCTCCACGGAGTCGGTCATGTCCTCCATGCCCCAGCGGGACAGCGCCCGGCGGGCCAGCCGGCGAGCCCGCCCCGGGGCGGCGTCCTCCGGCTCCAGGAACCAGTACGCGACGTCGCTCGGCGCGATCCCGTCGAAGCGGGCGGCGAGCAGCGCGATGTCGTCGTCCCGGTCGCCCGGACCGAGCATGTCGAGCACCTCGTCGCACAGCGCCTCCAGCGGCGGCGGATGATCGGGACCGGTCAGCTGCGCGGTGGCGGCGAGCCGCTCCCTCAGCTGCTCTATCCCGGTCCACACGTCCCGCAGCCGCGACTCGACCAGCCCGTCGGTGTACAACAGCAGCGTCGCCCCGGCCGGCGCGTCCAGCTCCACCGCCTCGAAATCCACCCCGCCCACGCCGATGGGGGCACCTGGCGGCACCCGCAGCACCTCGGCCCGCCCGCCCAGATGCAGCAGGACCGGCGGCGGGTGGCCCGCGTTGGCGATGGTGATGCGGTGCGAGACGGGGTCGTAGACGGCGTACAGGCAGGTCGCCATGCGGTCGGTGCCCAGGCGCTGCGCCTGCTCGTCGAGGTGGTGCAGCACCTCCTGCGGCGGCAGATCGAGCCCGGCGAGGGTCTGCGCCGTCGTCCGCAGCTGGCCCATGATGGCCGCCGACGTCATGGAGTGGCCCATCACATCGCCGACGACGAGCGCCACACGGCTGCCCGGCAGCGGGATCGCGTCGTACCAGTCGCCGCCGACGCGCGCGGTCTCCGCGGCCGGCAGATACCGGCTGGCCAGCCGCACGCCCGTGGGCCGCGGCAGCGTCTCCGGCAGCATCGTGCGCTGCAGCTCGTCGGCGATGTACGCCTCCCGCCCGTACAGCACCGCCTTGTCGATGCCGAGCGCGCTGTGCGTGGCGAGCTGGGCGGCGACCAGCAGATCGTCGGCCTCGAAGGCGAGTCGCTCCGGGCGCCGCAGGAACAGCGCGGCGCCGATCACCCGGCGCCGGCCGCGCAACGGGGCCAGGATCGCGCGCTGACCGCTCGGGACGACGAGGTCGTCGCCGAGCAGCTCGGGCAGCGCGGCCCGGGCAGCGGGCGCGTCCGCGAACACCGGCCGCACGCCGCGCAGCACCTCGGCGAGGGCGCCGCCCGGCCGCACCTCGCACAGCTCGGCCGTCATCGCCGACAGCTCACTGGGCTCGGGCCGCAGCGCGGGCGTGAAGCCACCGTCCGTGTCCCGCTCCTCCGGGATCCGGTCGGTGCGCCGCAGCCGCAGCACCAGCGGCCCGGTGGGACGCTCGTCGCCGACCGGCAGCGGGTCGCGCAGATAGACGAGGATCGCGTCCGAGAACGTCGGCACGGTGGCCCGGCACAGACCCATCACGATCTCGTCGAGGTCGATGCCCCGGGCGATCCGCCGGGTCGCCGCGCCCACGAAGCGCAGCCGGTCCCCGTCGCGCCGCATCGGCATCGGGCCGCCCTGCGGCAGCCCCTGCCCGGTACGGCGCTCATTGCCGTCGGGGCTGCGCGAGGGCCGGTCCTGGCCGTCGGCGGGCTGGGCCGGAATGCTGTCCGGAGCGGGGCGCGGGCGGTGCGGATCGGGTTCGGTGGCCGAGGGCTGGGAGTGCTCGGGGCCCGGGCCGGGGGAGGGGGGCGGCGGTGCCGGGGTGCCCGGCGGAGGGGGCGAGCCCGCGCCCGTCTCGGCGGAACCCTTGGCGCAGGGCATCGCCTTACCGGATCCGGTCGGCGCGTCGCCCGTGCGGGCGGCCTGGACGGGTAACGCGGCCGCTCCCGGCAACTGGGCCGGCTGCTGCGGGGTACGCAGGAGCGCCCCGCGAGGGTCCGCGGGGGCGGCCGGCCGGCCCGCGTCGGGCCGGCGGCGCTCATGCGAGGTGGGGTGCTCCGTCACGCGTGTCGAATCCATCCGTCCGGGGCTGCGCGCCGTGCGTGCAGTTCGTCCCGCAGGCCCGATACCCGGAATGTGTGCACCAGGAACGGAATCTGCGCGTCGTGCGAGCCGGGCCCGGCGTACGTCGGCAGGAACGCCGTCGCCCCGGCGGCCCCGTGCGGCCCCTCCGGCCGTCCGCGGACCACGCCGCCCTGCCCCTCGTACTCCTCGCTCACGTCCTGCCGCCCCTCGGTGACGTATGGTCAAGCCCAGCTCGTACTGCGGGAGTTGTTGCTGCCGTGCGCCCTTGCGGAAGACGATCCTACGGTTGTACCACGGGGGCGCATCAAGGGTCTCATGTGGACACGTGTACGGGCGTACGGTCCCAGTCATCCGGCAGCGGCGGAACCGGCCAGGACGGATCGGGGCGCCAGTGCTGCCAGCCGTCCGAGAACGGCGGCCCCCAGGCACGGATCACCTCCACCGCCGACAAGCCCGCCTCCCTTACCTCTGCGGCCAGTTGAGCGTCCATCAGACCGACCCGCTGTGCCATCGCGAACTCGTCCTCGTCGAGCCAGCGCCAACTGCGGTCCGGGTGCACCGAAATATCCAGGAAGTGGTCCTCGGAGTCGACCCCGCCCTCCCAACGGATCTGCGGCGCCTCGAGGTTCACATACCAGTTCTTGAAACGCCAGCCCGGCTCCCAGAACAGCCACACCGACCAGGCGTCGCCCGGCCGCGCCAACTTCAGTACTCCGGTCCCGAACCAGCGGTCGCGCTGCACCGTGCGCGGCTTGGTGTAGCGCGACTCCAGCGGCTCCCCGTGCACCGGCGTACCGTCGGCGAGCACCGGCTTCACGCACTCGGTACCCGGGGCCAGCCACACGGCGAGCAGCTCGTCGTCGTCCCGTACGACGGTCACGGGACGGCTGATGTGGACGCGCTCGCCGGCGTTCTCCCGGTACCGCCACAGGATCTGACTCCCGGGGGCCCAGTGCGCCGTCGACCCGCCCGCTGCCACTCGTCTCACCGCTCCGCCGTCTGTCATGACCAGATATTAGGTGCCCCAGGCATACGACGCTGCGGCGCGCGTCACGGTTCTCGCCACCGCGCACATGCTGTTACGGGGACGTCATCAGGCGTTTCGCCGGAGTCCGGTGCCGTTACGGACGCGTCATCCTCAGGACATCCAGCGCCTCGTCCAACTGCTCCTCCGTCAGGTCTCCGCGCTCCACGTATCCGGACTCCAGGACGACTTGGCGAATCGTCTTGCGCTCCGCCAGCGCCTTCTTGGCGACCTTGGCGGCCTCCTCGTACCCGATGTACTTGTTGAGCGGAGTGACCACCGAGGGTGACGACTCGGCGTACTCACGCGCCCGCTCGCGATGGGCGACGATCCCGTCCACGGTGCGGTCGGCGAGCAGGCGCGAGACATGGGCGAGCAGCCGTACCGACTCCAGGACGTTCTTGGCGATGACGGGCATCATGACGTTGAGTTCGAAGTTCCCGGCCGCTCCGGCCGTGGCGACGGTGGCGTCGTTCCCGGTCACCTGAGCGGCGACCATGAGCACCGCCTCGGGGATGACGGGATTCACCTTGCCGGGCATGATCGAGGACCCGGGCTGCAGATCGGGCAGACTGATCTCGGCGAGCCCGGTCCGCGGCCCGGAGGCCATCCACCGCAGATCATTGGCGATCTTGGTCAGCCCGACGGCGATCGTCCTGAGCTGCCCGCTGGTCTCCACGATCCCGTCGCGCGCGCCCTGCGCCTCGAAGTGGTCGCGGGCCTCGGTCAGCGGCAGCCCGGTGGCCCGGGCCACCTCGGCGATGACGGCGGCGGAGAAGCCGTGCGGGGTGTTGATCCCGGTCCCCACGGCCGTTCCTCCGAGCGGCAGTTCGGCGAGCCGCGGCAGCGAGGCCTGGAGCCGCTCGACCCCGTACCGCATCTGGGCCGCGTACCCCCCGAACTCCTGCCCCAGCGTCACCGGCGTCGCGTCCATGAGGTGCGTACGCCCGGACTTCACCACGTCGGCGAACTCCTCGGACTTGCGTGCGAGCGACCCGGCGAGGTGCTCCAGCGCGGGCACCAGATCCCGGGTGACGGCCGCGGTGGCGGCGATGTGAATCGAGGACGGGAAGACGTCGTTCGACGACTGCGACGCGTTGACGTGGTCATTGGGGTGTACGTCCCTGCCGAGCCGCTCGGTCGCGAGCGTGGCGATGACCTCGTTGGCGTTCATGTTGGACGACGTACCGGACCCCGTCTGGAAGACATCGACCGGAAAGTGCGCGTCCCAACGTCCCTCGGCGACCTCACCGGCCGCCTCCTGGATCGCCTCCGCGACATCCTTGCCGATCACCCCCAGCTCCCCGTTCACCTTCGCGGCGGCCGCCTTGATCCGGGCGAGCGCCTCGATGTGGGCGCGCTCCAGGCGCTGCCCCGAGATCGGGAAGTTCTCCACGGCCCGTTGCGTCTGGGCCCGCCACTTCGCGTCGGCGGGGACACGGACCTCACCCATGGAGTCGTGCTCGATCCGGAATGGGACTTCAGCCTGCTCATCGGCCATTGCCGATCACCTCCAGTGAGGACAGCATCGCGGACGTGTCCCGTGTTCCCGCGGCAGGGAGCGGCCAATGGAGTGTCCCGCGGCGGGGGAGGTGACCGGCGTGTTCCCCGCGGCAGGGGGAGGCGAGCGGAGTGTTCGGGGGATGCCTCAGTGCCGGGGGGCGCCGTACAGGCCCGTGCACGTCGGCTTCCCGGCGACCTCGGCGCACGCCTGCGCGCCGCGCGGGCTCGACGCGGCCAGCATCGGGCTGCTGTATCCGTCGGACTTGTCGCCCTGGTAGGCGGCGGACAACTCGTCCTGGCCCGACCTGATCGAGATCTCCCGGGCGCCGCCTGTCCGGGTACGCAGCTCGGCCCAGACCGTGGCGCAGGACGGGGAGAAGCGCAGCAGCACCACCTGGGCGGCTGCGGCGACCGTGCTCTCCGTACGCGCGTCACGCGCGCAGGTCTCGGAAGTCGGGAACGCGCCCTCGCAGCTCCTCCCGCGGCAGGAGGCCGCCGCGCGCGATGCCGCCGGGAGGTCGGGTTCGAGGACTTCCGCCGCACCGGCGGTGACCGCCACCGTGGCGGCCATGGCGGCCATGGCCGCGAGGGCGACTCCGGCGCGGCGGGGCGGCCGGACGCGCCGGGTCCGTGCGGGCGCGGGAACGGCTTCGGGTACGGCTGAGCTGGGCGCCTGCGCCGGCGTACTGGCCGTCCGGCACTGCGCCCGGGACGCGGCGTCCCACAGGGACAGTAGCGGGCGGGGATCGGTGTCCGCGAGCCGGGCGAGCGAGTCGACCGCCGCGCGCGGCGGGAACTGGTCGCCGTTGAGATAGCGGTGCCAGGTCGACTTGCTGAACGGGGTGGCGGTGGCCAGCGCGGCGAGGCTCAGCCCCGTCCGCCGCTTGAGAGCGCGGAGGTGCTCCAGCAGGCGCCGCGTGTCGGCCTCAAAGTCGTCCAGCTCGTTTGACGGGTCGGGCGGTGGCTGCCTCTTGACCGTCACATGGCTCTCCATCTCGCTCCCTCGCCGTGCCGGGGCTGACCGCCCTGATGTGTTCCCGGGTGCGACGCCGGGCCACACCACGATCACCGGAAAATGAAGGGGAGTTGACCTGCTGTTTCGCCACCGGGCGGCGAGCTGATCCGTTGATCGGCTGGTACGACCTCCCGGCGGGACGAACTTCGCCCCGCCGGGAGGCGCCGGAACTCATGGGCTGACTGGTGCGGTGCCCGTCAGCACCAGCGGACGGCGCTGCGGTTGTGGACGTAACGGGCGGAGACGTAGCCCTTGTGGTGCGCGAGCCTGTACCAGCGCCGGTTGCCCAGGACGCTGGACCCCTGCTTCTTGCAGGTGATCGCGACGACGCGACCGACGCGCCGCGAGCCGACGACCTGGTAGCCCGTCCCCGGTCCGGACCGGACGTTCAGCCGCAGGCCGTGGGTCGCTACCCGCCCCCACGTGTGGGCAGCGACGTGGTGCCGGGCGGGGATCAGGACGTGACGCCGGGCGTGGGTCGTCGCGTGGTGGCGCACATGGGTCGTCACGTGGTGACGGGTGTGCGGCTTCGCGTGGTGGCGCACGCCCGGCGTCGAGAACGCCGGGGGCGTGGTGCTCCAGACGGGAGCGTGCTGGGCGGGCCCGGCGGGCTGGGCCGGTCCGGTGGAGGCGACGGCCGCCGCCGGGAAGACGGCGACGGCCGCGATCGCGGCCACCAGACCGTTGCGCAGTGTGCGTCGAATCATGGGATTTCCCTCCGAGTTGACCTGCGGACCACCGGTGGTGATCCAGTCAGCACGGAGCTTTTCCGGCAAAAGGCGCAAGGATGCCGTCCCACTCGTTCCTGGGATGAAGTGGGACAGCGCGCATGCGTGGAGCCGTCCCGGGACGGCTCCACGGCACTGCGGACTGCGGCACTGCGGACTGCGATTACGGACTGAGGACTACGGCTTACGGACTACGGGTTACGCGAGGCCGGGCCCGCGCACCGGAATCGACGTGAACGTGGGCGCGGGCGCCGGGTCCTTGAAGAAGTCGTTGCCCTTGTCGTCGACTACGACGAACGCCGGGAAGTCCTCGACCTCGATCTTCCAGACGGCCTCCATGCCGAGCTCCTCGTACTCGACGACCTCGACCTTCTTGATGCAGTCCTGCGCGAGGCGCGCGGCGGGGCCGCCGATGGACCCGAGGTAGAAGCCACCGTGCGCGGCACACGCGTCGGTGACCTGCGCCGAGCGGTTCCCCTTCGCCAGCATCACCTTGGACCCGCCCGCCGCCTGGAACTGCTCGACGTAGGAGTCCATGCGCCCGGCGGTGGTCGGCCCGAAGGAGCCGGACGCGTACCCCTCGGGGGTCTTCGCCGGGCCCGCGTAGTACACCGGGTGGTCCTTCAGGTACTGCGGCATCCCCTCACCCGCGTCGAGCCGCTCCTTGATCTTGGCGTGCGCGATGTCACGGGCGACGACGAGCGGCCCGGAGAGCGAGAGCCGGGTCTTGACCGGGTACTTGGTCAGCTCGGCGAGGATGTCGTCCATCGGCTGGTTGAGGTCGATCTTGACGACGTCGGACGACTCGTCGAGGTGCTCGTCCGTCGTCTCCGGCAGGAACCGCGCCGGGTCCGTCTCCAGCTGCTCCAGGAACACACCCTCGGCGGTGATCTTGGCGACGGCCTGCCGGTCGGCGGAACACGACACCGCGATCGCGACGGGGCACGACGCCCCATGCCGCGGAAGACGGACCACGCGCACGTCGTGGCAGAAGTACTTACCGCCGAACTGCGCGCCGATCCCGATCTTCTGGGTCAGCTCGAAGACCTTCTCCTCGAGCTCCTTGTCCCGGAAGCCGTGGCCCAGCTCGGAGCCCTCGGCCGGGATCTCGTCCAGGTAGTGCGCGGAGGCGTACTTCGCTGTCTTGAGCGCGTACTCGGCGCTCGTACCGCCGACGACGATCGCCAGGTGGTACGGCGGGCAGGCGGCCGTACCGAGCGAGCGGATCTTCTCCTCCAGGAACTTCATCATGGAGGCCTCGTTCAGAACGGCCTTCGTCTCCTGGTAGAGGAACGACTTGTTGGCCGAGCCGCCGCCCTTGGCCATGAAGAGGAACTTGTAGGCGCCGCCGTCGGTCGCGTACAGCTCGATCTGGGCCGGCAGGTTCGAGCCGGTGTTCTTCTCCTCCCACATGGTGAGGGGAGCCATCTGCGAGTAGCGCAGGTTGAGGTTCAGGTACGCGTCGTAGATGCCGCGCGAGAGGGCCGCCTCGTCGCCGCCCTCGGTCAGGACGTTCTGTCCGCGCTTGCCCATGACGATCGCGGTGCCGGTGTCCTGGCACATGGGCAGGACACCCGCGGCCGCGATGTTCGCGTTCTTCAGGAGGTCGAGGGCGACGAACTTGTCGTTGCTCGACGCCTCGGGGTCGTCGATGATGCGACGCAGCTGGGCCAGGTGCGCGGGCCGCAGGTAGTGCTGGATGTCGTGGATGGCCTCAGCGGCGAGCTTGCGCAGCGCCTCCGGCTCGACCTTGAGGAACGTGCGCCCGTCGGCCTGGAAGGTGGAGACACCCTCGGAGGTCACCAGCCGGTACGGGGTGGTGTCCTCTCCCTGGGGGAGCAGATCGGTGTACGCGAACTCAGGCATCTCGCCCATTCCTCACTCGACAGACAGCGGCCCGCCTCCATTGGCGGGCGCTCACCAGCGTAGAACCTGGCACGGACACCGAGGCTGTGAGGTAAGGCTCAGTTGCCGCGGTGGCCGGTTTTTCCACAGGTCGCGACAAGGGGTAGTCGCGATCTATCGCGTTTGGGTACGCTGCTGCCGTGGACCTTCAGAAGCGCCCCGACCCAAGTGCCCCCGCGGCGGTGAAGCCGGCCGAGCTCCGTGCTTCCGACGCCGACCGTGACCGCATGGCCGACATCCTGCGCGAGGCGCTCGCCGAGGGGCGCCTCACCGCCGAGGAGCACGCCGAGCGGGTGGAGGGCGTGCTGGCCACCAAGACCGTGGGCGAGCTCGACCAGTTCGTCCGGGACCTGCCCGCCGCCCACACGGGCCGCGCGACACCCGCGTACACCTCCGTGCCCAACCGCCCCACCGCGGGAGCGATCCCGGTGGAGCCCGATGAGAACGTGGTGGCGGTCTTCAGTGCCGCCGCCCGCAAGGGCCGCTGGCGCGCGGGCCGCCGGATCCACGCGTACTCGGTCTTCGGCAGCATCGACATCGACCTCACTGAGGCGATCTTCGAGTACCAACAGGTCGTCATCAAGGCGATCTCGGTCTTCGGCGACATACAGATCCGCGTCCCGGAGAACGTCTCGCTGCGGGGCAGCGGCGGCGGTGTGCTGGGCAACTTCGAGGTGGACACGCTGGATTCGGCCGATCCCGACGCGCCGGTCGTCTACGTGGACGGATTCGCCGTACTGGGAAACCTCGAGGCGCGGCCCAAGCGCGGCAAGCTCATCGCGGACATTCTCGACCGGGTGACGGGCCGCGTGTCCGAGCGTGTGGCCGACCGGGTGGACAGGGGTTTGCGCAAACACCTGGACCGTTGACGCTTGCGAATCCGGGCGGCACGGACGGCGAATTGGTCCAGTCGTACGAGCGGTGCCGCGTACGAGAATTCCAGGGCTTCGGAACTCAGTGCATAGGCGCGCGCACAGCGGGTAGGCCTTGCTGCATCGTCTCTTGGAGGGCGCTGTGGAACATCCCGCGGTGCCCGGCACGCTCGCGAAGCCGTCGTCAGGAGTAGACCGTGCTGCAACCGCCGCATCAGTCCCTGCAGGTAGCTGCCGTTCCGGCCCAGCGGGCGCCAGTGCGGGACAGGGATCAGGAAGCGCCATGGCACACGGAGGCCGTGTGCCGACGAGACGAAGCCGGCCTGTTCTTCGCCCCGTCCAAGGAACCCACCGCGGCCCGGCTGTCCCGTGAGGAGGCGGCGAAGCGCGTCTGCGCCCGCTGCCCGGTGATGGTCGAGTGTCGCGAACACGCGCTGCTGCAACCCGAGCCCTACGGAGTGTGGGGCGGCCTCACCGCCGCCGAGCGCCGCGTGGTGCTCGCCCGGCGCCGCCGCCGCGACCTCGAGCTCAAGAAGGCCACGCGCTCGACGGGCACCATAGCCGCGGCCGGATAGTGCTCGCGCGAATGGGGCGCCCCCTCCGCACAGGGGGCGCCCCATTCACGTATGAGCCGCTGTTTCGCCGTACGGGCTGCCGCTACTTCGCGCGATCGAAGTCGATCGCGCTGTACGCGCGCAGCTTGCTCAGCCGGTGCTCGGAGTTGATCTGGCGGACCGTGCCGGACTTGGAGCGCATGACGATCGAGTCGGTCGTCGCGGTCTCCGCGCGGTAGCGCACCCCGCGCAGCAGTTCGCCGTCGGTGATGCCGGTCGCGACGAAGAACACGTTCTCGCCGGAGACCAGGTCGTTCGTGGTCAGGACGCGGTCCATGTCGTGGCCCGCGTCGATCGCCCGCTGCCGCTCCTCGTCGTCCTTGGGCCACAGCTTGCCCTGGATGGTGCCGCCCAGGCACTTGACGGCGCAGGCCGAGATGATGCCCTCGGGCGTGCCGCCGATGCCGAGCAGCAGGTCGATGCCGGTGCCCTCGCGGAGGGCCAGGATGGAGCCCGCGACATCTCCGTCGGTGATCAGCTTGATGCGGGCGCCGGTCTCCCGGATCTCCTTGATGATCCCGTCGTGACGCGGCCGGTCGAGGATGACGACCGTGACGTCCTCGGGCGTGGAGCGCTTGGCCTTGGCGACCCGGCGGATGTTCACCGAGACGGGCGCGTTGATGTCGACGAAGTCGGCGGCCTCCGGCCCGGTGACCAGCTTGTCCATGTAGAAGACCGCGGACGGGTCGAACATGGTGCCGCGGTCGGCGGCGGCGAGCACGGCGATGGCGTTCGACATGCCCTTGGCGGTGAGTGTGGTTCCGTCGATCGGGTCGACGGCGATGTCGCACTCCGGACCGGTCCCGTCGCCCACGCGCTCCCCGTTGAAGAGCATCGGGGCCTCGTCCTTCTCACCTTCACCGATGACGACGACGCCGTTCATCGAGACGGTGGAGACGAGGGTCCGCATGGCCCGGACGGCGGCGCCGTCGGCACCGTTCTTGTCGCCGCGGCCGACCCAGCGGCCCGCGGCCATCGCGGCGGCCTCGGTGACACGGACGAGTTCCAGGGCGAGATTTCGGTCGGGGGCCTCGGAGGGGACCTCGAGTTCGGACGGCAGATGATGCTCGGTCATCGGAGCGCACCTTTCTGATACGACGACGGCCGGATGAGGGTGTCCCCCGACTCTATCGTCAGTCTGACAAAATGAGCAGGGGGCCCCACGGATGAGCAAGCCAGGGCACCTGCGACGATAGGGGCGTGGCAGGTACGAAAGGCAAGCAGTCGGTCCGGGACATGATTCTCTCCCTGGGCCTCATCGGGCTCCTGGCGGGCGTCATCTACATCTTTATCCCGCACGACGGCTCCGAGCCCCCGCTCAAGCGTGTCGACTACCGGGTCGAGCTGCTTACGGCGCGTCGCGCGGCGAGCTATCCCGTGGCGGCGCCAGAGGGACTGCCCAAGACGTGGAAGGCCACCTCGGTGCGGTACGACGGCAGCGAGTTCGACGCCTGGCACCTTGGCTTCCACGACGCCGACGGCCAGTACGTGGCCATCGAGCAGTCCACGCAGAAGCCGGCCCTCTTCATCGACACGGCCAGCCAGGGCGCCGAGGCGACCAAGGAGACCCAGCGCATCGGCGACCGGACGTGGCAGCGCTACGACGGGAATCACTACGACGCCCTCGTCCTCAGGGCCAAGGGC
>NZ_JBEZKJ010000144.1:0-15074 GCF_040651675.1 Streptomyces sp. NPDC048415
CACCAGACTTGACCGCCGGAACCAGCGGAAACAGGATCTCCCACTCCGCATCAGAAAGATCCGTCGAGTAACGGGTACGCAGCCCGCACACCCCAGCCCCCGAAAAATGCGCCACCGCCCCGCTACCAGGCAACTTGCCCGCTGACCGGCTTTTCAGATGCCCTCTAACGCTGCTTTGACGCCTCGTGCCCGTCTGCGCCTGGCGCGTCTGATCGTTGATGACGGCTGGCCGGTCTCCCGGGCGGCCGAGCGCTATGACGTGTCCTGGCCCACCGCCAAGCGGTGGGCCGACCGTTACGCCGAGTCCGGTCCGGCCGCGATGGCCGACCGGTCCTCACGCCCCCACCACAGCCCGGCCCGCACCATGCCGCCGCAGGTCCGCAGGATCGTGCACCTGCGCTGGAAGCAGCGGCTGGGCCCGGTCCAGATCGCCGGACGGCTGGGCATGCCCGCCTCGACCGTCCACGCGGTCCTGACCCGGTGCCGGATCAACCGGCTGTCCCACATCGACCGCGTCACTGGCGAACCGGTCCGCCGCTACGAACACGACCACCCCGGCGCGATGCTCCACATCGACGTCAAAAAGCTCGGGAACGTGCCCGACGGCGGCGGCTGGCGCTATGTCGGACGCGTCCAGGGTCGCAAAAACCGTGCCGCAACACCGGACAGGCCCCGCAACAAATACCGAGGACCGCTGCTGGGAACCGCGTTCGTCCACACCGTCGTCGACGACCACTCCCGAGTCGCCTATGCCGAGATCTGCGACGACGAGACAGCCGCCACCGCAGTCGGTGTGCTGCGCCGCGCGGTCGGCTGGTTCGCCGCCCGCGGGGTGAGCATCGAGCGGGTCCTCACGGATAACGGCTCGGCCTACCGCTCCCGGCACTGGACACACGCCTGCACCGAACTCGCCATCACGCCGAAGAAGACCCGGGCCTACCGGCCCCAGACGAACGGCGAAATCGAACGCTTCCACCGCACCCTCGCCGACGGCGGGGCGCTGGGACGCTTCTACGCCAGCGAATCAGCCCGCCGCAAAGCCCTGCCGGCCTGGCTCCATCACTACAATCACCACCGCCCTCACACCGCGACCGGCGGCAAACGGGCAATACAGGTGTTCTGTCCCGGGAGGTTGTGAACGGTGGCTGGTCCGGGAGCGGCGTTGGTTCGCTACACACTGAGGGCGTCGGCGAGTTGGGCCAGTTTCTGGGCGGATGGGCTGCCGGGATCGGCGTGGTGTACGACGAGGAGTTGGCCGTCGGTACCGGCGAGGAGGAGTCGTTCGTAACGCAGCTCCAGCCGCCCCACCTGCGGATGGTCTATCTGTGAGGCGCCGGCGCCCCGGGGGCTGACGTCGTGGCGGGCCCACAGACGGCGGAAGGTCTCGCTGTCTGCGGAGAGTTCGTTCACCAACTCGACGATGTGTGGATCACTGTCATCCGGGCCGATGAGGGCGCGAAGGCTGGCGACGGCGCGGATGGTCATCTCTCCCCAGTTGAGGTAAAGGGAGTGCATGCGCGGGTCGAGGAATGCGGACCGTACGGCATTTGTGCCTGGCTCGTTGCTGGGAGACAGAGCGATGGCCAGGGGGTTGGCCGTCAGTACGTCCATGTAGCGGTTCAAGACCACGGCAGGGGTGCCCGCCCAGGATGTATTGATCAGTTGCTGGATGCCGGAAGGTACGTCCTCGTCGTCGGGGTTCGGGCTGCCGTGTCGCGGAGCGGGGGTGGCGAGGGCATGCAGGTGCCGGGTCGCGTCCAGGTCGAGCTGGAGTACGCGGGCGAGGGCATCGAGGACGGACGGTGAGGGGTTCTGGTCGCGTCCTTGTTCCAGGCGCAGGTAGTACTCGCTGCTGATGCCGGCGAGCAGGGCGACTTCCTCGCGGCGCAGGCCGGGCACGCGGCGGCGGCCACCGCCGGGCAGGCCGACTTCCTTGGGGTCGACGAGGTCACGACGTGCTCGGAGATAGTTGCCGAGGTGGTTGGCGCTCACGTGCTCCACGGTACGAGGCATTCCGCCCCCACCCTCGTCGACTCCGTCGGCTGATGATCCGTGGCCGGGTTTCCTGGTCCTGGCGCTACCAGTGTTGATACGGCCCTGGCTGGGGTCGAGACGCGGAGCAACGATGACAGGGACAAGCAATATGGAATGTTTCGATTTCCGTGTACATGACCCTATCTGGAAGGTGGCCGCAGTGAGCAGCCCCGAACAGCAGAGTTCGGCCGTCGGCTTCATCGGCCTGGGAGACCAGGGCGCACTCATGGGCCAGGCGATCGGGGATCGTGGTTTCGGCCTTCACGTGTGAGCCCGGCGCCCGACGTCGCTGGAGGCGGTGGCAGACGTCCCGCATACCGTTCACGCCACGGTCGTCGATCTCGTGGCCACCAGCGACATCCTGGCGCTGTGCCTGCGCGATGACAGCGAGATCTGGGACGTTCTGAATACCCCGGAGGTACGCGAGCACCTCCGGCCGGGGACGGTGGTTGTCAATCACGGCACCGGGGATCCGGGCGAGAACGTGAAGATCGCCGAGTCTCTGCGCGGCCTTGGCGCCTCCTACTTGGATGCTCCGGTCAGCGGCGGCGGCCCGGGGGCGAAGGCACGCACCCTGACCACGTTCGTCGGCGGCGACGAGGGCGCCTTCGAGCGGTGCTCCCCGGTATTCGCCACCTTCTCCACCCGAGTCAGCCGCATGGGCCCGGTCGGGAGCGGTCAGATGACCAAGCTCCTCAATAACGCCATGACGATGTCGAGCCTGAAGAACGCCGTGGACCTGGTCCGCCTCGCCCAGCTGCTCTACTTGGACATCCCGGCCGGTCTCGACGTGACCTCCGACAGCAGCGGAGGCAGCGCCTCACTGCGGGCGCTCGGCACCGTCAGTACCCCCGAGATCGCCCCCCACCTGAGGGCCTGATGCGCAAGGACATCGAGCACTTCGCCGCCGCCGTACGAGCCCAGGGTCTCGACCCGGAGGTACTGCGCCGCCGTGCACTGGCTGGCGTCGACGGCCTTGTGGAGGCGGTCACCCTCGCAACCGCACCAGGCCACGCGGCCTGCCCCACCCACCGTCTGATGCCCACCGCGCCGGCACCCCGAACTTCCACTCCAACGCAGTCTCGCGAAAGAAATCTGATCATGGCTCGCATCACGACCCCCTTCGGCTTCTCCTCCACCGCTGACGAAGTAGCCCGCGGCATCGACCTGTCCGGACGGCGCGCGATCGTCACCGGCGCCACCTCAGGCATCGGCATCGAGACCGCCCGGACCCTGGCAGCCACCGGCGTCCAGGTGACGCTGGCCGTACGCAACACGGCAGGCGGTGAAGCAACCGCTGCCGACATCACCGCGACCACCGGCAACAAGGACATCCACGTAGCCCGCCTCGACGTCTCGGACCGCACCTCGGTGGACGCCTTTGTGCAGGCGTGGGACGGGTCGCTCCACCTCTTGGTCAACAACGCCGGGATCATGGCCACGCCCGAACTCGAACGCACCGCCGAAGGCTGGGAGATGCAGTTCGCCACCAACCACCTCGGCCACTTCGCCCTGGCCACCGGCCTGCACGACGCGCTGGCCGCCGACGGCAACGCCCGCATGGTGGTTGTCAGCTCCAGCGGCCATCTGATCTCCCCGGTTGTCTTCGACGACATCAACTTCCACTACCGCCCCTACGACCCGCTGGTGGCCTACGGGCAGTCCAAGACCGCCACCGTGCTCTTCGCCGTCGAGGCCAGCCGCCGCTGGGCGGCCGACGGGATCACCGCCAACGCCCTCATGCCCGGCGCTATCGCCACCAACCTCCAGCGCCACACCGGCGGCCTCAAGACCCCGCCCGAGCGCCGCAAGTCCCCCCAGCAGGGCGCCGCAACCTCCGTGCTGCTGGCCACCTCCCCTCAGCTGAACGGCATCGGCGGCCGCTACTTCGAAGACTGCAACGAAGCCATCCCGGTGTCCGACGGCAACGGCTGGGCCGGCGGCGTCGCACCGTACGCACTCGACACCGCCAACGCGGAACGCCTGTGGGAGGAGTCCCTGCGACTCCTGTCCTGATCCCCTCCGCTACCCACTCGCGGCCACCCTCACCATGGCCGGGCGCACCAGCTACCACTCGTGCGCTCGGCCGCCTCCATGTGTAGATCCAGAAAGACGTTCATGCCCCACCGCAATGCGCCCCTGACCGAAACCGGCCGCCTCCGCCTGACTCTCTGTGTGGTACGGGATGGCTGGCTGCTACGACGGTCAGCCGAACGCTTCCAAGTCTCGGGTTCGAAGCGTACGCAGTCTGGGCGGACCTCGCCGGCTGCTGACTCGTATCCTGCGACGGCACGCCACCCCGGGTTTCCTCGGGATTGGTCGGGGCCAGCAGGCCATCGCCAGGCCACAGGGTGCAGCCCGCTTCCGCCCAAGCCAGTTGCTTGCCGACCTCGATCAGGACCTCGATACGGTCGGCGAGTCCGTACGCCTGATACCGCCCGGCCCTCGGGTCGTAGGCCCGCACCTGGCTGTCAGGGCCAGAGCACACCAGGGCGCGGGCGATGTCCGGCAGGCCCAGGCTGAGCGCGTCGCAGTCACCGTCGCGGATGAGGTGGAGCAGGTCCCCGGTGACCACCTCCTAGTCGCCGACCTCCGGCCAGCCCGCACCGCCGCCCAGTGCGTGGGTGAGCGTGGACAGCGGCACGATCTCGCCCTGTCGGCGGCCGCGGGTGAGGCGGTCGTGGATGCGGGTGCCGTCGGGCTGCCGAATGCGCGGGTGCCGCAGGAAGGCTGCGGCCCGTTTGTTGGCCAGTCTGGCCGGGTCGCGTTGTCGCAGCGCGGAGAGTACCCGGCCTGGGGGTTCAGTCGAGGGTGACGACCATCTTGCCAAGGGCTTCTCCGGCCTCCATGGCCCGGTGGGCTTCGACGATCTCGTCGAAGCGGAAGATGCGGGTGGGACGCGCCCGGAGGGCACCGGCTGCGACTTTGGCGTAGATCTCGTCCAACGGCACGTCGGTGAGCGCGAATGCGGGGGTGCCCAGGACGAAGGCGCTGCCGAAGAAGCTGAGCCGGACGCCGCTGGGGAGATCGGTGATCGGGTCGAAGTCCCGCACCGGGTCGAAGCCGCCCAGGAAGCCGAGCTGGCACACCCGGCCACGGGGTCGGACCAGGGCCAGCGAGTCGCGCAGGACGTTGTTGCCGACGACGTCGAACACCGCGTCGACGCTGACCTCCCGCTCCCTGACCTGGGCGGCGAGCGCGCCGTCGTCGTCGATGAGCACGTCGTCGGCCCCGAGCTGCTTCAACAGCGGTGCGTGCGCCGGGTTCCGGGTCGTGGCGAGCACCGTCGCGCCGTGGTCGACGGCGAGGTTGACGGCGGCCTGGCCGAGCGAGGAGGTCGCTCCCCGCACCACGATCGTCTCGCTCGGCCGCAGGTCCAGATTGCCGAAGAGGCCGCTCCACGCCGTCGCGTACACCTCGGGGACCGCGGCCAGGCCGGCCCAGTCCAGCGGCGAGTCCACGGCCACCACGTTGGTCGCCGGCACGGTCACCAGCTGCGCGTAGCTGCCGTTGCGGGTCCGGCCCATGCCGCCGAGGATCGCCACCACCCGGGTCCCGACGGGGAGTTCGCCGGACGGGTCGGCCTCGACCACCCCGGCGCACTCGATCCCGGGGACGGCCGCCACCTCTCCCCAGGCCCCGCCGCGCATGTACGCCTCGGCGTGGTTGAGGCCGAACGCCTTGACCCGGATCAGCACTTCGCCGTCGGTGGGCACCGGGTCGGGCAGTTCGGTGAGGGTGAGCACCTCGGGGCCGCCGTGGGCGGAAATGACGATGGCCTTCATGTCGTGACTCCATTCTTGAGCGCATATTCAACTATTGGGGCGAAAAAAGAGCCACCGCGTACGGTGGCCCGCGTGGCTGGCCGTCAGCCGAGAGCGGTGAAGGCGTTGTCGACGATCGCCCGCAGGAGCGTCTCGTCGGGATTCGCCTTCCCGACGACCATCAGCCCCTGGCACGTCGCGACCAGCAGCTTGGCGCTGCCCGTGCAGTCCAGCGAGGCGCGCACCTGGCCCCTGCGAACCGCGTTCTCCAGCGCGTGGGTCATGCACCGCTCGAGCCGGGCCAGATGGCCGCGTACGACGGCCGCCGCCTCGTCGTCCTCGGCGGCCTTCTCGATCGCCGTGTTGACGAGCAGGCAGCCTTGCCGGCCCTCGGGGCTGAGCAGGTCGCGCACCAGCCCGTCGAAGTAGCCGCGGATCTCAGCCACCGAGGCGCCCGAAGCCTCCAGCTCGCCCAGCTTCTCCGGGACGACCAGCCTGGAGTAACGCTCCAACGACTTCAGGAACAGGGCGTGCTTACCGCCCGGGAAGGCGCTGTAGAGGCTGCCCGGCTTGACCCCGGTCGCCTTCACCAGATCCTCGATGGACGTCGCCCGGTAGCCGCGCTCCCAGAACCGCAGCATGGCCACGTCCAGGACAGTGTCGGGCTCGAACTCTCGGGGTCTGGGCATGAGGCAAACATACATGAGCGGCCATTCAAGAACAACCTCTGCCGTTCGGAGAGAGGAATGTGCGGCAACGCGAAGCGTGACCGCCGCCAGTGGCAGCTGGCGTCCGACCCTCGGCTCGGCCCGTTCGGACGGCAGCTGCAGCGGTGGGAGAGGGAACGCTCCCGCGCCGTGCGCGGCGGGCATGTCTGCTCCGACGTGGCCTGCACGGCCGACTGCGAGCCCGTGCTCATCCGGGAACGGACCGGATGGGGATGGATCGACTGGACCGTCCCCGCTGACGGCAATCTCCCCAAACGGCCGCACCGGATCGCCGTGTTGACCCCGATCGCGACACGCGCCCAGCACCTGGGCCTGCGCTGGCTGGCCAGGCGTCCCGCCCGCCGTGTCGGGCTCGGCTCCATCTCCATGCGGGTCGTTGGCTTACACCTCCGCGTACACCGAGACGAGCGTGGTGCGGATCGCATCGAGCCGGTCGCGGCCGTAGCGGACGAACTGGAGGGCGGCTTCGGACACTCTGTCTCCCTAAGGGTGTTGAGCGGTGCGGATGCGGTCGTTCCAGGCCGTGGTCGCGGCCGCGTCTGGAGCGCGCATGTTGAGGGCGGCGGTGAACTTCCTCAGCAGATAGGGGACGCGGCCGCCGCTGGCGTCAGCCAGTTCCCAGACATCAGCAGCGGTGGGGGAGGCGAGGTCGATATCTTCCTGGCCGAGCTGCGCAAGCGCGAGCTGCGCGGTGTAGTAGACACGCGGTGCTGGTCGGGGTGCGTGACGTCAACTCCCGTGTGGAGACAGTGTTTTAGAGGTTGTCGGCACTGGTCGTCGAGGATGTGGCGGACGAGGGCGAGGTGATCCACCTGTCGGCGCGAACCCGGGAGGAATCGGTGCCGTGCCCGATGTGCGGGACGCCGACCGCGAGGGTGCATGGTGTCCACGGGCGCACAGTGGCGGACGTACCGGTGGACGCTCGGCGGGTGGTGATATCGGTGCAGGCGCGGCGTCTGGTCTGCTCGGTGTTGGGCTGCCCGAGACGGACCTTCCGTAGTCAGTGTTCCAGGCCTTGGTCTGCTGCTGCGCGCGAGCGTGCCGTAGGACCTCGGTCATCTCTCTCGAGTACGGGAGCTATTGCATACAGTATTCAAACGGGCTAACGTCTACTCATGCGGCTGACGAAGTCCACAGACCTGGCACTCCCCATGATCGTGCGGTTGGCGGTATCTGGTGCGGAACTCACTACCGCACGGCGGTGCCGGGCATGACGATTTATGGCGATGACACGACAATAAGGCAGATTCTCACCGCTGCCGGAGACACCTGGGCCGTGGTGGGCCTGTCCGACAACCCCGAACGGGCCGCTTACCGCGTGGCCGAAAAGCTGCAGCGCATCGGCAAGAGGGTGGTGCCCGTGCACCCAAAGGCCGAGACGGTGCACGGTGAGCAGGGCTACGCTTCCCTTGCGGAGATCCCTTTCCCGGTAGATGTGGTGGACGTGTTCGTCAACTCCGACCTCGCCGGAGGCATCAGCGACCAGGCTGTGGCGATCGGCGCCAAGGCGGTCTGGTTCCAGGTGGGCGTCATAGACGAGGCCGCCTACGACAGGACTTGCGAGGCTGGCCTGCTGATGGTGATGGACCGCTCCCCGGGACGGGAGATACCCCGGCTGGGGCTGGGCTGACGCTGCCCCGAGGGGCCCCGTCTTCAGACGGGCCCCTCGCGCGCCGAAAACGGAGGGACTTGAACCCTCGGCGGCTTGCGCCCGTGGGCGCGGTGGCGCACGGCGGGACCGGCCTGGCACCGGCCACTCCCGCCGCAGCCGGTTCAGGACCCGGCGGGCCGGAACTGCACGAGGTAGCGCTCCACACCGTGGCCGGTGCCTTCGCCCTCCGACAGGGCCGCGGCCTCGGCCCGGCCTGCACAGTGGACACGGACGTTCCACGAACCGCCGGAATCCGCCAGCGTGATCAGGTCGTCCATCCGGCCCGTGTGCATGGACCACACGGCTACCTGACCACTGGTCGACTCAAATTTGGCTTCGGCCATCTCGTCCCAGTCGGCCCGGTTCTGCTGGGGCGGTGGCCCGTCCCACACTTCGACGCTGACCGCGGCGGTGTGGGTATGGCCGCCGCTGCTGATATCCAGGCGCCCTGGGTGAGTGCTGAGGAACACGTGCCGGTTGAAGTCGTCCGGGAAGGGAACCGGCAGGTCCGCGTCATCGGACTCCTGCAACCCGAAGGCGTGAAAGCCCACGTACGCATTCACATCCTGCTGCCGCACAAGCTCTGCCATGAGCGCCCCTTCGACATCACACACGACTGGCCATCCCCGAGATCGTAGGCCCGTCTTGATGGCGCTCCTTGAATCTCCTCAGGTGTCGCTCTTGAGCCGGCCAAACCTGCTCAGTTGATCTCCCCACCCATTGCGTGATCTTTCTGGGCGTGTCTGGATGCTCCGGTCTCGGCTCGGACAGCCTCTCTGCGCGACGGGTTCGGCCCGTTCGAGGGGCCTGGATGCTCACGTGGGAGGAAGACGTGGATGCTCATGCGCTGCGTCGTCAGGGCTGGTCGATCTCGGCGATCGCCCGGCATCTGGGGCACGACCGCAAGACGATCCGCGCCTGTCTGAACGGCGAGCGGGTCTCGAGATATCGGCGTCAGTCGCCGGACGCGTTCATGCCTTTCTTGGAGTACTGCGGCCAGCGGCTGAGCGACGACCCGCATTTGTGGGCATCGACGCTCTTCGAGGAGGTCGTCGAACTCGGCTACGAAGCGGCTACTCCACTTTCACCTGGGCTCTGCGGCGGTATCAGGCACGCCCGCACTGCGAACCGTGTCGGGCCTCGACTGGCAGAGACGTGGCGATCATCGCGCATCCGCCGGGCGAGGAGATCCAGTTCGACTGGGTGGAACTGCCCGACCCGCCTGAGGAGTGGGGCGTCGGCGTCCACGCGCATCTCCTCGTCGGTGCCCTGTCTCATTCCGGACGATGGCGGGCCGTGCTCGCAGAGGTCGAGACGTTCCCGCATCTCGTTCAGGCCCTCGATTCGGTGCTGCGACGCTTGGGCGGGACTGCCCGCAGGTGGCGGTTCGACCACATGGCCACGGTCTGTCATCCGCCGACCGGACGGCTCTTGCCGACTTTCACTGCCGTCGCGAAGTACTACGGAACCGGCGTTGACATCTGCCCTCCGCGTCGTGGCAACCGCAAGGGGGTGGTGGAGAAGGCCAACGACTCGGCGGCACGACGCTGGTGGCGAACGGTTCCGGACGGCATCAGCATCGAAGCCGGACAGAATGGCATCGACAAACTGGCCGTGCAGATGGACAGCCGCAAACGCAAGATCGACGGAGCATCAACTACCGTCGGTGCACTTGCCGAGGCCGAGCCGTTGCTCGAGCTGCCGACCCGCCCGTTCCCAGCCGATCTGGAACAGATGCGGACCGTCAGCCCGCAAGGGCTGGTGTCCTTCGCCGGGAACTATTGCTCCGTCCCACCAGGGCTGACCGGCGCCCAAGTCACGGTCCGGGTCCGGCTCGGCGAGGACGACCTGCATGTGGTCACAGCCGGACGCGCGATCATCGCCCAGCACCGCCGGGCACCGGACGGGGCCGGGCAGACCATCCGCGATTCCGGACACGTCATCGCCAGAAGTCGAGCACGATCCTCACGACCAATGTCCGCATCGCCGACTGGGCCGGTGCCTTCGGCGATGCGACCGTCGCTGCCGCCATGCTGGACCGGCTCCCGCACCGGGCGCAGTAGTCGGTATCGATGGCCCGTCCTACCGCCTCCGCTCGCACCAGGCCCACTCCGACAACCTCCGCAAAGGGGTGACCGGGCGTGCTGGCTGAACTCCGAGACTGTCCGATCTGCTGGACCCAGTTCCAGGTCAACCCACAGGCAGCCACCCGCCATACCTACTGCTCGCCCCGCTGCAAAGCAGAAGCAGCCCGCCGCCGACGGCGCGAGCGCGACGACGCCAACGAGAGCGTCGAATCAGAGCCGGCCGGGCCCTCCCTGCCCGAGCCCACCGCGCTGACCCCTACCGCAACCCGCAACTGCCCCCACTGCGACAAACCAATCACCATCGTCGCTCTGCTTGCCACCCCCGAGGCCGCCCGTCCCACCATCCCCGCAACGAGCCCTGACGTGATTCCCATGCGCAGAGGCTGAACTCGCCCCGGAGAAACCCGCGCGACATGACCAGTAGCCGTTCACTATCGTCGCCCTGAGGAAGGACGTGGGCATGGCACTGGCGAAAAAGAGGTCACGGCGCGTAACCGTCGACGGCACCATCTACCGATGGAGACTTCGCGGAAGGCCGTCCTATGCTCAGGGCCTGGTCTGGTCTCCCCTCACCTACGCGGTCGAGCACGCCGAAACTCCTGGCACCACTCTGGTGATCACGACCAACCAGCCTCACCCAAGCATTTCCGTGCAGCCAACAGGACCCTAGACAAGTCCCATCGTTGCAGGTCAGAAGCACTATCCGCTTATCTGATCAAGGCATGGACGAGCACGCTCATGAAAGCCCGAGGCTAGCCGAATTGCGTAGCAGAGTCGCGGAGGGGGACAAAGCAGCCCCTCTGTCCCGAGGTCAGCCCAGTCCGCAGCGGTCGAGCGATGCACGAACTCGGTTGAGCCCCTCCGCTCTCCAGTGGTCCCGGTCGGGCATCTGGTCCTCCCGGCGCCAGCGCCAGGCCGAGAACATGGCCCAGTCCACGGCACGGCACCGGTGAATCAGGTCCTTGTCAGCCCCCACATAGTGCTGCTCCACTTCGTCGGGCGCATGGGCTAGGTCGAACTCGACCGGCCCACGGCAGCACGTGGCGAGGTCCACGAAAAGCGGCCCCCTCTTCGTGTTGAGGAGGTTGCCCGGATGGGGCTCGCCGTGCAGCAACTGGTCGCTGACCTTGGTCGCGCTGATCGCGGCGCTCAGTTCGCTCAGTGTACGGCTGAGGAGTTCCCGGTCGGCATCGGGCAGTTCGGGGGACTGCTCCCGGTCATTCACCTCTCTCAGCGCCCCGGCGACTCGATCGGTGAAATGCGGGGCGTCCAGATCGACCTGGCGCAGGGCGGCATGGTGCCGCATGAGCACGTCCGCGTAGTCGGCAGGAGCGATCTCCATTTCCACGGGTTCGTAGTAGGTCCACAATGAGACGGCGAAGTCATCGCGCACATAGACGCGGCGGTCGACCTGAGGCTCCAGCTCGGCCAGCGGAGCGTCGACATCCGCGAGACGGCGAGCGACCTCTACTTCGAACTCAGAGTCAGCCAGATGCCCCAAAGGCGCGACCCGAGCCAGAACATCGCAAGGGACCAGGCGCAGCGCGACGCGGTCCGAGTTGTTGATGACGACCACATCGTCGACCCGAAGGCCCAGATCCGAAGCGGTCGCTCGTCCTGCCTCGACTGCGCGACGGAGTTCCGAAGGCTCCATGTCGTTCTCCTCATCGGCGGGTACACATACACGTCCGGGGACGACAACGACGCTCCCCATGTCTTCGTGAACATCATCCGGCACCCGGACCCGGAGAGGGCCGCTCCCAGTCGGCTCCGCTGTAAAGCCGGACGCCCAGTCCCGGGGCAGCCGCCTCGGCCAGCACCGCCAGCTCGGTACGTTTGCCCTCGTCGACCAGGGCGACCGTGCCCGCGCCGTTCGCCACCGCGTCCTGGACGGCCGGCAGCGGGTCGTCCGACCCCGGCACGCGGACGACGAGAAGGCCGGTCATGTCCACCGTCGCCGGCCCGCCGTCGAACCCGCGGTAGACATCGACGTAGTCGACGTCCCGGGACGGGTCCATGCCCGGTACGAGACGCTCCAGCGCCGAGGCATCCCCGTGACTGTCCACGAAGCGGCGAAGGTTGGCCTTCCATCCGGCGAACCGCTCGGCTGTCATCGTGCGGTCATGGTGCAGGTGCGCGCCCTAGGCGGCGCGAGAGTACGCCCATCGCGCGCCGTGCCTGGCGAGTCGGTAGGCGAGCTCCTGGTCTTCGAGGCCCCACCCGACGAACGACTCGTCGAATCCGGTCGGCGCGGCCCGCTCCAGGAACCACCGGTCGACCGACACGTTGCATCCGTACGCGAGCGACCAGGGATGGGCCAGACACGCCATGTTGTAGGAGTAGACATCAAGAAGGGCCTCGCGGCTGTCCCGGCGGAGTACGTCGCCGCCGGCTGGGCCGGTGAAGCCGGGCGGCAGGTGGCGGCGGCCGCCGACCACCACGGTGTCGTTGACGGCCTCGTGCAGGCGCAGGTGCTCGGCGAGGAAGTCGGGCTCCACGAGCATGTCGGAGTCGAGGAAGACGACGACGTCGCCCGTCGCCACCTGCAGACCGGCATTGCGGGCGCCGCTACGGCCACGCGTCGCGCCGAGCGAGACCACCTGAGCGCCGCCGGCCGCGACGGCAGCGGTGGCGTCGGTCGAGCCGTCGTCGACGACCACGATCTGCACGTCACTGTTGCAACCGGCCGCCGCGGCCGCCAGCCTCGGCATGACCAGGCCCAGTTCGTCCTGGCTGCAGCGAGCCGGTATCACCACCGACACGGACCGTCGTCGCCGGCCCAGCGCCACGTTCACGCGCTCGTGCAGCTGCGAGACGGTGTCGCGCAACGACCAGGAGATCCGGTTCCAAGCCACCATGCCGAGCCGCAAAGATGCCTCTGGCCGTGCGGCGTCGAGTTCGAGCCCGGCCTGGTGCCGCCGTGCGCGCTGCGCCGGTGACGCCCACAGGTGAAGGCGCAGCGCGGCCCGCGGGAACGCCTGGCTGGCGCCACGCCGTCCGGTTCGGTGTCCTTGTAGTCGCCGACCCCGTATTCGTGGCCGTTGAGCTGTTCCTCGATGGCGTCGGCGGTCTGCTGCAGGAAGTAGGCCCGCTCCCGGTACTGGTAGTAGCCGGTGACTGCCGCGGACACGGTGATGGTGAAGCTGACGGCAATCGTGATCATCCTCTGCCAGGTCAGCTGCTCGGCGTCGAGGGAGGACACGGTGGTGACCACGGCGGAGCCCACCATGATGACGGTCTGCAGCGAGTTGTGGACGCGACGGTAGCGGCGGCTTTCGCCCTGGTACTGCTGGATGATCCCGTGGACGTCGTCGCGGTAGCGGCAACGCCGGTCGCCAAGGTCTGGGTACTCGTCCGCCCGGGCCATCGCTAGTTCTGATCGGAGCGACTCAGCCAGCGCTTCCAGCTCTGGCAGGGGCTTGAACACGGTGCGCTCACCGTCCCCGGCATCCCGGGGCCTGTGTCCCACACGCCGAACCACAGCGCGGCCGACAGCAGCAGGACCAGCCCGCAGCCGATGGCGGGTTTCACGGACGGGAAGGAGATCCCCCAGGCCAGGATGGTGCCGGCCGTCTCGGCCAGGAACGCCACCGTGCCGACGACGACGCACACGCGTTGGGTCCGGGTGATGAACCGCACCTTCGCGATGGCGCGTTCCATGTTGAGCAGGGCCACCGTCAAGTACAGCAAGTCCCGTTCCTGCGGCAGCTCGTCTTCGTCGCCGTCGTCCGCGAGCGCGGCGTCCGCGTTCGCTATCCGGCGTGGGAAGTCGCCGTCGATATGGCGGGGCCACCTGGTGCGCCCCTCCTTCTTCGAATCTGGTCAGTGGGCCAGGCGGGGCGAGGCGCACAGCGAACTCCCCAGTGCCACCTGCCTGTTGGCGACCACGATGACCTTGCCATGAACGGCTCGGTGCCGACGAGACGGCACAAGGGCGCCGTCTCGGTCATTTCGCAGCGAGAGCCGGGCAGTGTGCCGACTGGCCGTGTGCTGGCGTCGGCTGCTGCACAGGATCACGACGTTCACGACACGTTTCCTGATCTGAGAGAAACGGCTGCTCAACCGGACAGCGTGACCGAGGACCACACGCCGAACCACTGCTCGGCGCCGTACTCCTCGAACCGCTCCACCTCGGTGAACCCCAGCTTCGCCGCGAGGCGCATTGCGCGGTCGTTAGCGGTCTGGGTGCAGAGCACCACAGGCTCGCTGGGAAGCGCGTCGGCGAACCAGTCGAGTGCCGCTGCGCACGCCTCGGCGGCGTACCCGCATCCCCACGCCTCCGCCAGGAACATGTAGCCGAGCTCCGCCTCCCCGGCATCTGGACGGACGTGACCGGGACGCTCTGCGTCGCGCCGATCGAGCGTGATCATGCCGATCATCGCTCCGTCGAGATCGATCACGAAAAGGCCTGGGCGCCGCCCGGGCACCTCAGGCACCGCGCGTTCGAGCTCATCACGCGGTCGAGGGCCACCTATGTATGTGCCCACCTCTGGCGATGCGAACAGCTCGACGAACGCGGCACGGTCCCGGACCTCGGACTCGCGGAGCACGAGCCGTTCGGTCCTTATCGGAGCCGATGGCCAGGCGACAGGTCCGAGTTCAGTCATGGCGGGCAACCTATCGCACGCCCGTGAGAGTGATCCGAAAGAGAAGACCTAGTGTCCTGCGCCAGAGATCCGTCGGCAGAGGCGGGCGAGGGAGTCGAGGATTTCTTTGGCTGTTTTGGTCCAGATGAACGGCTTGGGGTCTTCGTTCCAGTTCTTGACCCAGGTCCGGATGTCGGCTTCGAGGGCCTGGATGTTCTTGTGTG
>NZ_JBEZKJ010000145.1:0-14746 GCF_040651675.1 Streptomyces sp. NPDC048415
GCCCCGTACGCCATCGCGGTCAGCAGCAGGCTGTAGCCCGCGACGGGGATGCGGAGACCGGCGGGGAGGTCGGGCCACAGGAGGTAGCGCCTCCCGCGGCGGCGGCCCGGCGGCGACGGCTCAGCCGCCGCGGCGCTGCAGCAGCTGCACCGTCAGGTTGCGCAGCCGCTCGGTGCGCACCACCTCGAACCCGGCCAGCGCCGCGGCCGTGCCCGGTCTCATGTCGGCGCGCGCGTCGCCGAGCGCGGTCGACACCAGCCACAGGCGCCGACGGTCGGCGAGGCAGGTGGCGGGCACGTCGCACTCGTGCGCCGAGTACAGGCCGGCCTGCTGGGGCGTCAGCTTCATCATGACGTCCTCGGGCCGGGCGCGATCGCGCAGCTCGTACGCCATGGCCTTGCGCACCTCGAAGGTGCCGTTGTAGAGGATCCCGTCGCCGGCGCGCTGTCCGGCCGTCACGATGCGCCCCGCGGCCGCGAAGTCGGGCTCGTCCGGGAGGTCCTGACGGACCGTCGCGACAGCGGGCCACATCTGGAGGGCGAACACCGCCACGGCGGCGGTCAGCAGCGCCCCGCCCGCCAGCCGCCTTTGGCGGCCGGTCCGCGCCGCACGGGTCAGCGCGTCCGCGCACCGGTCCGCGCCGGCCGCCGCGAGCAGCAGCCAGGCCGGGACGGTGAACAGCAGATACCTGGGCAGGAAGAGATGGAGCCGGTCGGACGTGAGGAAGGTCAAGACCGGCGGGAGCACGGCCCAGACCGCCGGCACGGCGGCGACCTTGCGCCCGGCCGTCAGCAGCCCCACAACGCCGAGGCCCATCACGACGCCACCGGCGAACCAGGACCCGAACAGCTCCATCGGGTACGTGACCAGGTCCCGCGAGGTCGCGTTGTTCAAGGCGATCTGCCGGGCCTGCCCCGAACCCTTGGCGATCATCGGGACGACCGTGGAGGTGCCCATCACCACGGCGCAGCCGAACGCCCAGTGCACGAAGTGGTCGCCGCCGCGCCGGGCCCGCAGCACCGCCACGGCATGCGCCGCCACCACGCAGAGAGCCACCAAGTGGCTGAGCCCGGTCAGGGTGATCGCCAGCGTGTACAGCGTCCAGAGCTTGAGCGTGGGCCGCTCCAGAGCACGCAGCAGCAAGAGCGTGGCGAGCAGGGAGAAGAACACCGCGAAGGCGTACGGCCGCGCCTCCTGCCCGTACCGCGTGACCGTCGGCACCAGCGCGAACAGCAGGCCCGCGAGGAGACCGGCGCGCGGGGTGAACATCTGCCGTCCGACGAGTCCCAGCAGCCCGGCCGACGCCGCCATGGCCAGCCCCTCGGGCAGCCGCAGGGCGGCCGGCGAGGTGCCGGCGAGCAGGACCCAGGCGTGCATCAGGGCGTAGAACGGCGCGAAGACCACATCGATGTGCTGGATCAGCAGGCCCAGCTCGGGATATCTGATCGAGGACGCCCACCAGGTGCAGTGTTCGTCGCGCCACAGCTGGCGATGGCCGATGCCGGGCATGACGCAGGCCAGCACGACGGCCGTGGGCAGCAGGAAGACGAGGAACGGAATCCACCGGCCGCTGGGCGCCGGGCTGTCGGCGGTTCGGGTCCGGACGGCACGGTAGGGGCGGACGACCCTGCCCGCGGTCGAGGAGGTCACCGAGGAGGTCATCGCTTCACCCAGATCCGAAAGCGGCCATTGTTCTCGCCGAACGGCACGCTGCCCAGCAGGCGGTACTTGCCGCTGCTTCGCACGGCCTCGGTGATGACGGGGTTCAACTCCGGCACGGCGACCCCGTCGAGCACGACCATGTCGAACCAGCCGTCGGCGAGCGCTTTGCGATATCCGTCCTTGCCGTAGTGCGCGGTGCCATGGGCGTCCGTGTAGGCCATGTAATAGAGCGACGACCAATGGGTCTGGTCGGTGATGTCACGCAGGTAGTACACCGGCGTGTTGCGGCTCTCGGCGAGGTAGCGGCCGCCGCCCGGGATGACGTGCTGCCTGAGCACCGTGTTGAGCCGGCTCGAGTCGGGCCATGAGTGGAACCACTCGGCCGACTTGGTGACCCCCACACAGAGCGTGGCGACCCACAGCACACAGGCGAGCTGGGGAAACCGGAAGTGCGCGCCCACGAGCCGGGTCAGTCCGACCCCGGCCATGGGCGCGGCGAACAGCAGGCCGAATCCGATGTGCTTGTAGAGCGCGACGGAGGTGGCCAGGTGGATCTGGTAGGCCGGGGCCAGCAGTGCGGTGCCGCACAGCAGCACTCCGAGCAGGGCACGCCAGGTTCGGCCCGGGACACCGAGGCGCGCGGTCGTCGGCGACTCGTGCAGCCGGCCCCGGCGGGCGTACGCGAGGGCGCCGCCGCACGCGGTCAGGAACATCAGACCGCTCCACACTGCCGTCTTCCACAGCAGCTCCCGCGGGCCGTCGTGGCCGTGCGCACGGGCGGTGGTGGTGAGGCGCACACCGTCGAGTACGTCGCTGAAGTAGAGCCCGGCGAGGAGAGGAAGGGCCACACCGATCACGAGCAGCGCGGCCCGGACGATGCTCGACCTGCCGCGGTGCGGCCAGGCGACAAGCGCGGCGAGCACGACCAGCGTCGGCAGATAGAGCCCGGCGGCGTACTTGGTGCCGACCGCGAGGACCGCGACCGGCGCCGCGGGGAGCACCGCCGCGAGGGGTGCCCGGTCGGTCCGCACGATGATCCAGGCCGCGAGGGCGAGCAGGAAGACCGCCGCCGCGTCGTAGGTGGCGAAGTGGCCGAGGATGATCGTGGACGGGATCACCGCGAAGAGCGCGGAAGCGGCGAGTGCCGGCCGCTCGCTGAACAGCCGCCGGGTCATCGCGTAGAGCAGTGTGTTGGCGCCGAGCATGAAGAACAGGCTCAGCAGGCGGACCCCTTCCAGTCCGAACCGGGCGTCGACAAGCGCCGCCAGCACCGGATACAGGAGCGGGGAGCCCGAGAAGTAGCTGGCGTAGTCCGTCGGCACGGGTGTGCCGTGCAGCAGATGGGCGATCTGCACATGGCCGGAGCTGAGGTAGACCGCCTCGTCCTGGTAGGCGGTGTTGTGCAGCCGGAGCGACAGTGCCGCCTGGAAGACCAGGACGGCCAGGAGGACCGCCCGGCTGACCCAGGTGCGGCGACGGCAGCCCCCCATGCTCCAGGCCGCTTCCGCAACCGCCGGGACGTGATAGGCCGGGGCGGGCGGGGCCTGCTGGTCGCTCGCCTGGGAGGGAACCGGGGGGACCACCTGCGCGCCCCGCTCTGTGGACGTCATCTGACCTTCCGCACGTCGAAGCCGTAAAGAGGGTTGGCGGCGAGGCGCTTGAACTCGGCAAGGCCCTCCGGGTTCGCCGACAGCCGCCACTCGTCGCGCGCCTTGTGGTCGAACCAGACGAATCCGACGATGTCGCGGTCGGCCGAGACCCCGTCGAAGAGAGCGCGCACGTCGCCCGCCCGGTGCTTGCCGGGCATGGCACCTGTCTCCAGGACGAGCAGCGGCTTGCGGCTGAACCTGCGTACCTCGGCCACGGTCGGCCCGAACAGGCCCTTGAAGGTGTGCGGGTCCCAGTCCATGAAGTACCCGACCACGCCGACCCAGTCGACGTACCTGTCCCCCGGGTAGAAGGGGCGCAGGTCCTTGTGGGTGCTCGGTTGGATGATGTTCGGCGACCACGCCCAGATCACGTTGGTCGCGCCGGCTTTCTTGAAGATGTCGTGCAGGTGCCGCCAGGCTCTGACGTACTCCCCAGGCGTGGTCTTGGCGGTTCCCCAATTCTCCCAGTTGCCGTTCATCTCGTCCGCGAAGCTGATCACGAACGGAATGTTCAGCGCGCGCGCCGCCTTCGCGTACTTCCTGAGGTAGTCGTCGGACGCGCCGTTGGCGATTTCGGTGACCGAGATGTTCCTCGGCTCCCAGGACACGACGGTCATCGCGCCGGCCGACCAGGCGTTGCGTACGCCCGTGGCGTCGAATCCGTCGCCCCAGGCGGCGTAGTACTCGATGAGATTCGGCTTCTTGCCGACCATCTTCGCGTAGTCGTACACCGGCTGCATGGAGTTCGGGGCCTCGGCCCGGGAGACACCGAAGTACTTCTTCGGCGGCTGGAGCAAGGGACGTACGTCATAAGGCCGTGGGGGCGCCGACGCGGCCGAGTGGCGGGTCATCGGGGTGCTGGCGGCGCCCGCGATGCATGCCGTCAACGCGAGCGCGACGGCGGTCAGCGGTACCAACAGGGCGGCGGTGGCTCGGGACAAGCGCATCAGTGGGCTCCAATCGGGCGAGGCTGCAGCAGGACCCGTCCGACGATCAGGGCGTAGAAGAGTCCGGAGGAGAGCAGAAGGGCGAAGTCGGCTGGGTCGAGCGTGAGCGTGCGCCAGGCGGCGGCGCCCACCCAGAGCACCGCGGTTCCACCGCCCCACAGCCACACGCCGATCCGGCGCCGTTTCGTGCCGCCGCGCTTGGCCGCTGTGGAGCCGGTGGCCTGCCAGCCCATGCGTCGGCCGCGCAGGATGTCCCAGATGGCGAAGACGTGCGCCCAGCCGTACATCATGCGGACCGCCCACGCCTCCAGGCGGTAGGGAACCCGGTGCCACAGCGGGAACACGACCGTGGTGTAGAGGACGCTGGGCAGCACCAGCCAGAGGTTCTCGACGGCGGGCTTGTCCGGGAAGGCGAGGAGCAGCACGATCGGGACCAGGGGCGCGGCGAAGGTGAACAGGGCCGTGTGGATGTAGTAGAGGAAGCCGGACAGATAGCAGAGCCTGCTGGAGACCCTGAGCTTGGCCTGCCAGAACTTCGCGCTGCCCAGCAGGCTCATGGAGCCCGCGCACCAGCGGTACTGCTGGTTGAAGAAGGCGTCGGCGTTGTCGGGGCACACCCCGGCCGACAGCGGGACCGGCACATAGCGCAGGTCCCAGCCAAGACGCCGCAGGTCGAAGCCGGTGTGCACATCCTCCGAGTGCTCGATGAGGGTGGTGCCGCCGTTCTCCAGAAGCGCCGCGCGCCGGTAGACGGCACAGCTGCCGACGCAGATCGCCGCGTCGCGGCTCTGCCGGGAGACCTGTACGGCCCGGTAGAACAGCTCCTGGACGGCGCCGGCCCCGCGTTCGATCCAGTTCTGCGCGTCGAGCACCCGGAAGTACTGCGGCGACTGGACGATGGCGAGCCGCTCGTCCGCCGCCATGTACGGGAGCAGCTCGTGGAGCAGATCCGCGCGGGGCGTGAAGTCGGCGTCGAGAATGAGGATGTACGTGCCGTCCGTGCGGTCGAACCCGAAGTGCAGATTGCCGGCCTTCTTGAACCAGCCGCGGTTGTCACGGGTGTCGTAGCGGAAGCCGAAGTCGGCGGCCAGGGCGCGCAGTTCGGGGCTGGCCGAGTCGTCCAGGACGTATGGCTCGCAGACGCCGGGATAGTGGTCCGCCAGCGCCCGCACATGCGCCCACGTGTTGTGCAGCACCTCGATCGGCTCACCGCACACCGGCAGGAAGACGTCGACCGAGGGGTAGGTGTCGGGGCGCCAGTCGCCCACGAGTCTTCGGTGCTGAGGCAGGTCGAAATCGCGACTGAGCAGATTCACCCGGAGCGAGACCAGGTAGTAGAGCACGGTGAACGCCAGGAACGGGGCGAACAGCCACAACAGCGGTGTGGAGGCGGCCAGCCGGAACTGGCTCACCACCAGGCAGACGATGCTGACCAGCGAACTGAGGGTCAGCACCCACAGGCGCCGCTCGGCATAGGAGTACTTCTCGCTGTCCGACGGCGGTACGGGCAGCAGCCCCGGCGGCGCCTGACGGCCCGACGGGGTTTGGAGGGTCTGCTGCGGTCTTGTCCCGGGCCGCACCACACGGGCGGCCTCAACTGAACTCATACAGGTCTCCCGGACCACCCGCCCCGCACTGAACGAGGCGATGTGCCGGGAAATCTAGGTCGGGGTCCACGGGCCGCCACGGCGGCACGGTCGAACAGACCCACTCTTAACTCGAAATAATGGAACGCTTACCCGAAACGCCACATAATCGTTGTTTATATGACAAGTTGAACGCGATCGGTGCGGCGGCTGACGCATGGTCAGCCGCCGCCCTCGCCCTACTTGTGCTTCAGCCTCAGCCGGATCGGCACCACCGCCGACTCCAGCTGCGTCCGCAGCGTCATCTTGGAGACCCCCTCGGTCCGCTCCTCGAAGCGGATCGGGATCTCCACCGCGCTGTGTCCGGCGCGTACGGCCTTGTACTTCAGCTCGACCTGGAAGCTGTAGCCCGCGCTGTCCAGCGTGGCCAGGTCCACCTCGCGCAGGGCCTGGGCCGACCACAGGTTGAACCCGGCCGTGATGTCCCGGATCCTCGTGCCGAGCACGGCGCGCGCGTAGCCGTTCGCGAAGCGCGAGAGCAGCACCCGGTGCGCGCCCCAGTCCTCGTCGAGCGAGCCGCCCTCGACGTACCGGCTGCCGATGACGAGCCCGACACCGGTGGCGACGGCCGTGCCGAGCATGCGCGGCACCGCCTCCACCGGGTGGCTGCCGTCGGCGTCCATCTGTACGACGTACGCGGCGCCCTCGTCGAGCGCGGCGCTCATCCCTGCCGTGTACGCCCGCCCCAGACCGTCCTTCTCGCTGCGGTGCAGGACGCTCATCCGACGCCGCCCGTCGGCGTTGTACTTCTCGGCGAGCTCCTCGGCGATCCGTCCGGTGCCGTCCGGACTGGAGTCGTCCACGATCTTCAAGTGCAGCCCGGCGAGCGGTAGTTGGAGCACCGCCTCGGCCATCCGGGACAGATTCGCCGCCTCGTTGTACGTCGGCATCACCACGGTGACCGCCGCGTCCGCCCCCATGTCGTACGTCATGCCCTTCTCCCCTCCCCAGCGGGCGCGGGCCGTCCCAGCGCCCGGAACTGCCAGCCCGCCGCGGTCCAGCGGTCCGCGTCGAGCACCCCCCTGCCGTCCACGATCCGCGGACGGGAGACCAGCGACGCGAGCCGCCCCGGGTCCAGCTCCCGGAACTGCGGCCACTCCGTCAGATGCAGCACGAGGTCCGCGCCGCTGAGCGCCTCCTCGGCCGAGACCGCGTACCCGAGGAGCGGATACGCCTTGCGGGCGTTGTCCATCGCCTCCGGGTCGTAGACCGTGACGTCGGCGCCGTCCAGCCGCAGCCGTGCGGCCACGTTCAGCGCGGGCGAGTCGCGGATGTCGTCCGAGTCCGGCTTGAAGGCGGCGCCCAGGACGGCGATCCGTGCCCCCAGCACCTCCCCCGCTCTCGACTGCGCTCGAGCGGAGGTACCCCCATCCCCGCACAGCTCGCGCGCCAGCTCCACCACCCGGTCCCGGCGCCGCATGTTGATCGCGTCGACCTCGCGCAGGAAGCCGAGAGAGACTCCCAGTTCCTCGGCCCGGTGCGCGAAGGCACGGATGTCCTTGGGCAGGCAGCCGCCGCCGAAGCCGACTCCGGCGCGCAGGAACTTGCCGCCGATGCGGTCGTCGTGCCCGAGTGCCTCGGCCAGTACGGAGACATCACCGCCCGCCGCCTCGCACACCTCCGCCATCGCGTTGATGAACGAGATCTTGGTGGCGAGGAAGGCGTTGGCGGCCGTCTTGACCAGCTCGGCGGTCGGGAAGTCGGCGGTGACGAGCGGGGTTTCGGCCGCGAGGACCGGGGCGTACACCTCGCGCAGGATCGTTTCGGCGCGCACGGACTCGACGCCGAACACCAGCCGGTCGGGCCGCAGGGTGTCCGCGACGGCGAAGCCCTCGCGCAGGAACTCCGGGTTCCAGGCGACCTCGGCGTCGTGTGCGTCCGCGAGCCGGCGCGCCGTCCCCACCGGCACGGTCGACTTGCCGACCAGCAGCGCGTCCGGCGACGCGTGCGCGGCGATCGCCGCGAAGGCCGCGTCGACGTACGTGAGGTCGGCGCCCTCGGAGTCACCTCGCTGCGGCGTCCCGACGCACACGAAGTGCACCTGCCCGAACGCCGCCGCCTCCTCGTAGGAGGTGGTGAACCGCAGTCGCCCGGAGGCGAGATGCGCGCGCACCAGCTCCCCGAGCCCCGGCTCGTGGAACGGCAACCGCCCGGCGGCCAGCGCGGCCACCTTGTCGGGATCCACATCGACACCGAGCACCTCGTGCCCGAGTTCCGCCATACAGGCGGCGTGGGTGGCACCGAGATAGCCGGTGCCGATGACTGTGAGCCGCATGAGCACGGCCTTCCTACGGGAAATCAGCAACAAAGAGAGAGGTGAACGCTCAGGACGTCTTCGTCCAGATCTTGTACGTGCCCGTGCCGCCCGAACTGAGCTTGAACGGGATGGCGCCGACCAGGCGGTAGTGCCCGCTCGCGCGAACCTGCCGCTCGAGGTACTTGTCGAATTCGGGGGTGGCCATGCCGTCCAGGACGACGAGGTCGAAATAGCCGTCCTTCAGGGCGAGTCGGTAGCCCTCGTTGCCGTGGTGGACGACGCCCTTCTTGTCCGCGTACCCGATTCCGTACGTCGAGGTCCACTGCGCGTGGTTCGTCTTGTCCCGCAGGTAGTAGAGGGGGACCTCGTATGTGGCGCCCAGATACCTGCCCTTGGGCTTCATGTACGGCTCGATCGCCTTGGTGAGCGGCGTCGAGTCCGGCCACAGGCCGAAACGCCACTGGGCCTGCGAGACACCCAGGCACAGCGCGGCGACCCAGATCAGGATCCCCAGCTGCGGATAGCGGAAGTGCTTGCCGACCAGCCGGATCACGCCGATGCCCGCCATCGGGGCGGCGAAGAGCAGACCGAAGTCCAGGTGCTTGTAGAGGGAGACGGAGGTCTGCAGATGGATCTGGTACGCCGGTGCCAACAGGGCCGTACCGGTCAGCAGCAGTCCCAGCAGCGCGCGCCAGCGCCATCCCGGGCCGTGCAGCCCGTGCGAGCGCGGGGATTCGTTCATCCGCCCCCGGCGCGCGTAGAAGAACGCGCCCGCGCAGGCCGTGGCGAACATCAGTCCGGCCCACTCGCCGGACTTCTCCAGCAGGTCCACGGCGGCCTCGGTGCCGTGCGCGCGATTGGTGGTGGTCTGCCGCACGCCCTCGAGCACGTTGGTGTACATCAGGCCGACGCCGGCGAGCACACCGGTGCCTGCGGCCAGCAGGGCCGCCCGCAGCAGGCAGCGCCAGCCGCGATAGTGCCAGCCGGTCAGCGCGGCCAGCACCACGAGGGTGGGCAGGTACAGCGCGGACGCGTACTTCACCGCCACGGCCAGCATCATCACGGGCGCCGCGAGCAGCACGGCGAGAGCGGGAGCCCGGTTGGTGCGTACGACGATCCAGGCGGCCAGCGCGAGCAGGAAGATCGCCGGCGCGTCGTACGTGGCGAACCAGCCCAGCACGATGGTCGGCTGGGTGACCGCGAACAGGGCGGCGGCCACCAGCGCGACACGCTCGTTGAACATGCGCCGGGTGAAGGAGTACAGCAGGCTGGTCGCGCCGAGCATGCACAGCAGGCTGAGCAGCCGCGCCCCGGACAGCCCGGCGTATCCGTCGACGAACGCCGCCGCCACCGGGTACAGCATCGGCGACCCGGAGAAGAAAGACCCGTAGTCGCTGTACAGCGCCGTGCCGTGTGTCAGGTGGTCGAGGATGTTGTGCCCGGCCGCCAGATACAGCGCCTCGTCCTGGAAGGCGGTGTTGGACAGCCGCAGCGACAGTACGGCCTGGATCGCCAGGACGCAGAGCAGTACCCCTCGGCTCACCCAGTCCCGCCGCCGACTGGGCATGTCGTCCCATCCGGCGTCCGGCGTCTCGGGAATCGTGTACGCCGGTCCGGCGGGCACCGGCTCCTCGATGGTGCGCAGCGCGTAGGTGGGCTGGTCGGGGATCCCCGGGGCGTACGCCCCGTGGGCGTCGTACACCGGGTCGTACGGGTCGTAGGGCTCGGGCGTGTAGTGGTTCTGGTTGCGGCCGGTGTTCATCGCGACTTCCGTACGTCGAAGCCGAAGAGGTCGTCCGCGGCGAGGCGCTTGAACTCCTTGAGGGCCAGCGGGCTCGCCTCCAGCCGCCAGTCGGCACGCTTGCGGTGGTTGAACCAGATGAAGCCGAGCATGTCGTCGTCCGCCTGAACACCCGCGAAGAGGTTGCGGATGTCGGCGCGGCGCCGCTCGCCGGGCATGGCCCCGGTCTCCAGGAGCAGGATCGGCTTCTTGGTGAAGGTGCGGATCTGGTCCCGGCTCGGACCGAAGACGCTCTCGAAGGCGTTGTCCTCGCCGGTCGTGAAGTACCCGACGAGACCGACCCAGTCCACGTAGCCGTCACCGGGGTAGTACGGCTTCAGCTTGACGCTCTTGACCGGGTTGATGATGTTGGGCGCCCAGGCCCAGATCACGTTGGAGGCCCCGGCGTCGATGAACGTGTCGTGGATGTGCCGCCAGGCGGCCACGTACTGGTGGGGGGTGACGTTCTGGGTGCCCCACTTCTCCCAGTGGCCGTTCATCTCGTCGGCGAAGTCGATCACGACGGGCAGGTTCAGTTTCCGGACCGCCGTGGCGTACTTCCTGAGGTACGCGTCCGACTTGCCGGCCGCGATGTCGGTGAAGGAGACGTCGAAGGGCTCCCAGGACATCAGCGTCAGGGCGCCCTCGCCCCAGGCGTTGCGGACTCCGCGGGCGTCGAAACCGTCGCCCCAGCCGGCGTAGTACTCGATCAGGTTGGGCTGCTTGCCGGTCATCGCCGTGTACCCGTCGACGTTCTTCATCGACGTCGGCGCGCCCTCGACGGCGGCTCCGTAGTACTTCTTCGCCGGCTTGAGCAGCGGGACGACGTCATACGGAACGTCCGACGCGGCGCTCGCCGACGGCTCGCCCTTCTTGCCCCCCGAGGAGGCCGGCGTACCGCTGGAGTCGTCGCCGAGCAGTGAGCAGCCGCTGAGCACGAGCAGCGCGCAGAGCGCGAGCACGGCGGCTCGCGCGCGGGTGCGGATCATCAGGCCGCCTCCGCCCGGGGCTGGACCAGGACCCGGCCCACGGTGAGGGCGTAGAAGAGTCCGGAGGACAGGATCAGCGCGAAGTCGGGGGCGTTCATGGTGAACAGCCGCCACACCGAGGCGCCCACCCAGATCAGGGCCGTACCGCCGCTCCACACCCACATACCGATCCAGAAGCGCCGGGTCTTGTTCTTCTTCGCGCCGGAGGAGCCGGTCGGCTGCCAGCCCATACGGTTCTTGCGGAGGATGTCCCAGATCGCGAAGACATGGGCCCAGCCGTACATCATGCGGGCAGCCCAGGCCTCGAGCCGGTACGGCGCCTTGTGCCACATCGGGAAGATGATCGTGGTGTAGACGATGCTGGGCACCACCAGGAGCAGATGCTCGACCTTGAGCTTCTCCGGCATCATCAGCAGCAGCACGATCGGGATCACCGGCGCCGCGAAGGTGAACAGCGCCGTGTGGATGTAGTAGAAGAAGCCCGACATGTAGCACAGGCGGCTGGACAGCTTGATCTTGCGCTGCCAGAACTTCTTGCTGCCGAGCAGGCTCATCGAGCCCGAGCACCAGCGGTACTGCTGGTTGAAGAAGGCGCCCGCGCTGTCCGGGCACACACCGGTGGACACGGCGACCGGCACATAGCGCAGGTCCCAGCCGAGCTCGCGCAGATCGAAGCCCGTATGGACGTCCTCGGAATGCTCGATCAGCGTCGTACCGCCGTTGGTGTCCAGGGCGGCCCGCCGGTAGATGGCGCAGGAGCCGACGCAGATCGCACCGTCGCTGCCCTGCCGGGACACCTGCACGGAGCGGTAGAACAGCTCCTGCACGGCGCCCGCGCCGCGCTCGATCCAGTTCTGCGAGTCCAGGACGCGGAAGTACTGCGGGGACTGGACGATCCCCACGCGGGGGTTCTCGGCCATGTACGGCAGCAGCTCTTCGAGCAGATCGGCGCGCGGAGTGAAGTCGGCGTCGAGGATGAGGATGAACTCACCGTCCGACTGTCCGAACCCGAAGTGCAGATTGCCCGCCTTCTTGAACCAGCCGCGGTTCTCACGGGTGCCGTAACGGAACCCGAAGTCATAAGCCATCGCCTCGAGTTCGGAGCTCGCCCCGTCGTCGAGCACGAAGGGCACACACACGCCCGGATAGCGGTCGGCCATCGCCCGCACATGGGACCAGGTGTTGTGCAGCACCTCGATGGGCTCGCCGCACACCGGCAGGAAGACGTCGACCGAGGGGTAGACCTCGGGCCGCCAGTTCGCCACCAGACGCCGGTGATGCTTGATGTCGAAGTCCCGCGTGAACCCGTTCACCCGCAACGAGATCAAGTAGTAGATCACCGTGAAGACAAGCAGCGGTGTGTAGATCCACAGCACCGGTGTGGACTGTGCCAGCTTGAACTGGCTCACGATCAGACAGCAGAAGCTGATCAGCGAACTGATCGTCAGAATCCACAGATGCCGCTTCGCGTACGAGTACTTCTCGGACTCCGTGGGCGGCAGCGGCAGCAGTCCCAGGGAGACCTGGCCTCCCCGCCCCGCCCTTCGCCGTCCGGTTTGCCGCGCGGCGCGGCGCCCGCCCGTGCGGGCAGGACCAACTGAACTCATGAAAAAACCTACCCCCGGGCCCTGAACGGCCCGATGATCCCCACCCTCGCCCGGCCACCCCATTTCGAACTATTGGCCGGGCCGCGAAAGCATAACCGGGAGGTAAGCGTTTCGTAAGATGTAACCTGCGTACTAAGTCGGAAATCACGCCAGATGACCCATATAAGCAAGCAACATCCTGGTTACACGCGCATTTCCGCACGTCACATAGGGCACCGATCGCCCCAGAGTGGACGACGCAACAGCGTCAGCAGCAGCCCGCACCGGACGCTCCGGGCAACGTCCGCCTGTTGCGCGCCTCCTTGTTCCGAGCGGCAAGCAACTCGTCCGCCGGATACCCCACTTCTTCGAGCGTCAGCCCGTGCGGCCGTACGACATGAACAGCCGAATCCCGTACGCCGACCGCGAGCACCTTGCCGGGCCACTCGGGCCCGCGGTGCCCGTCGCCCACGAACAGCAGCGCCCCGATCAGCGACCGCACCATGTTGTGGCAGAAGGCGTCGGCGCGCACGGTCGCGGTGATGATCCCGTCGTCACCGCGCACGAGGCTCAGCTCCTGGAGCGTGCGAATGGTGGTCGCGCCCTCGCGCTTCTTGCAGTAGGCGGCGAAGTCGTGCTCGCCGAGCAGGCTCGCGGCCGCCTCGTTCATGGCCTCGACGTCCAGGGGCCAGTCGTGCCAGAGGACGTGGCTGCGCAGGAGAGGGTCGACTCCGCCGGGGTTGTCGGTGACGCGGTAGGCATACCGGCGCCACACGGCGGAAAAGCGGGCGTTGAAGCCGCTGGGCGCCTCCCTGAGGGCCCACACCCGTACGTCCTTGGGCAGCCGCCCGGCCAGGCGTTTGAGCAGCTTGCCGTGGTGCTCGCCCCAGACCTCCCTGGGCAGATCGACATGGGCGACCTGACCCCTGGCGTGCACGCCCGCGTCGGTCCGCCCGGCCACGGTCAGCTCGTACGCCTGACTGGACCGTGTCACGGTACGCAGGGCGTCCTCGATCTCCCCCTGCACGGTCCGCCGTCCCCCGGCCTGCTTGGCCCATCCGGAGAACTCGCTCCCGTCGTAGGACAAGTCCAGCCGCACCCGTACGAAACCGGGTTGTACCTCGTCACTCACACCTAGATCCTCTCAGCACCGCAACGACGTCAGATACGCGAAAGCGGGCCCGCCCCCGAAGGGACGGACCCGCTTCACAGCAAGGCAGTGCCTCAGGCGTCCTTGGACTCCTCGGCGGGAGCCTCAGCGGCGTCCTCGACCTTGGTGTCCTCGACGACCTCGGCGGGAGCCTCAGCCTTGACGTCGGCGTCCTTCGCGGCACGCTTGGTGGCCGCCTCGGCCTCACCGGTGGCCTGCTGGGCCACGGTCAGGGCCTCCACCAGCTCGATGACAGCCATGGGCGCGTTGTCGCCACGGCGGTTACCGATCTTGGTGATACGGGTGTAACCACCCGGGCGGTTCTCGTAGCGCGGGCCGATCTCGGTGAAGAGCGTGTGCACGATGCTCTTGTCCGTGATCACCGAGAGCACCTGACGGCGGTTGTGAAGGTCACCCTTCTTCGCCTTGGTGACCAGACGCTCCGCGTACGGGCGCAGGCGGCGGGCCTTCGCCTCGGTGGTGGTGATACGGCCGTGCTCGAAAAGCGACTTCGCGAGGTTCGCGAGGAGCAGCTTCTCGTGCGCGGCGCTGCCGCCCAGACGGGCACCCTTGGTGGGCTTCGGCATGGTGTTTCTCCTAGGTGTCTGCCCCGGCCGTATCAGGTACCGGAGTCAGTGTCCGAGCGGGCGGCTGCCCGTCGGAGATCCGGGACCCCGAAGGGTCCCGGAGTATGGCTCCCGATCAGTACTGCTCGGTCTCCACGAAGCCCGCGTCCGCGTCGTCGTCGGCGCCGAAGGCGTCGGCGGCGGCGGTCGGGTCGAATCCGGGCGGGCTGTCCTTGAGGGCCAGGCCCATGCCGGCCAGCTTCGCCTTGACCTCGTCGATGGACTTCGCACCGAAGTTGCGAATGTCCAGCAGGTCGGCCTCGGAGCGGGCGACGAGCTCACCCACGGAGTGGATGCCCTCGCGCTTGAGGCAGTTGTAGGAGCGGACCGTGAGCTCCAGCTCCTCGATCGGCAGCGCGAGGTCGGCGGCGAGGGCGGCGTCCGTGGGGGACGGGCCCATGTCGATGCCCTCGGCGTCGATGTTGAGCTCGCGGGCCAGACCGAACAGCTCGAC
>NZ_JBEZKJ010000146.1:0-7283 GCF_040651675.1 Streptomyces sp. NPDC048415
CCTGCCATACCCGAGGTCCGTCTCCATGCCCCCACAACACGCCGACCCCACAGGCGATTTGACGGATCGTGTCACACGCTAACTACGCGGCATTGCTGCACCAACCCTTGAGTTCGGCAAGGAAAGTCGGTGCTGGCACGTACAGTCCCTGCGACGTTATGAGGCAAGCACACTGGGTGGTCACATTGGTGTCCAGACGACCGGTCGATCCGGAGGAGGCGCAGCAGTTGATGCTGCGCAACGGCTGCAGGCCGAAGACTGCCTTCACCAGGGCGAAGGAAGCGTGGCCCAGCACGTGCGAGAGGTGCGAAGCAGACATCGACCCGACATACGACAGCATCGCCTCGAAGGCGAGGAAACACGGCGACGCACCGCGTGGCTGCGGTAACTGCGCCGACCGCGCACGGGCACAGAAGCACCGGCCGGACCAGGCGGAATTGGCGAAGACGATCGCCAAGTTCCAACTCAGCAGATCGTCAAAGGCACCCGCGAAGGCCTCGACGCCGCCCGCGCCCGAGGCCGCGTCGGCGGCCGTCCTCGCGCCCTGACCTCCGAACAGATCACCGACGCCCGCATCCTGCTCGGCGCCGGACAAACCCGAACCGCCGTCGCCGCCAAGCCGCGCGTCTCCCGATGGACACTCAGCCGCGCCCTCGACACCACGTCCCGCTGACGCCCGCCACCGGTTCAACGCCAAGCGCTGGGACGCCGGCTCCGGCACGTACGACATGGGCTTCCGCGACTACGACCCGGGGTTGAACCGCTTCACCACCCGGGACATGTACAACGGCGCACTCGCCGACATGGGGCTCGGAACCGACCCGTACACCGCAAACCGGTATGCCTTCACCGGCGGCAATCCCATCAACCGCGTTGAGATCGACGGGCACGACTCCTGGTTCACCGACGTTCTCGAAAAGGGCGAAGAGACGGTCGCCAAGGCGGCCACCGCGGCGGCCGAGAGCCAGGCCAGTCGGAGCATTTGGGATACGGCGAAGACTGCAGGCAAGCGGAATCTGGTGGGCGCGGCAATCAGCACGGTCATAGATATCTGGAACGGAGACGACCCGCTCCACGCCCTCGCATGTTCCGCTGGATGCAGACAGATGAAAACCCGCTCCTTGACGGATCGCATCAGGTGCAGTTCCCAGCCGAGAGAAGAGCCCGCTCATGAACGGGAACGCTACAGGGGCGACAGCCCTTATGTGTCCCAGCGACCTCAAGCCTCCGAACTCGCGCAGCACAGAAGATGTGTTCACTCCGCAGGGGTTCCCCGTCGGTGAGCAGGACGCACAAGGAAATCCCCTCTTCAATCGGTCTCACATTAGCGGAGACAGATTCAACGGGGCAAGCATTCCGGACAACATCTTCACGGGTTACCGGCGCTTCAATGTGAGCGGAATGAAGACGTGTGAGAACAGGATGGCGGAAGCCCTCGCCACGGAACCTGTCACCTATGGTGCAGTTCTGGAGTACGGGGGTCTGTAAAGCGAGCGGTGTAACTGGGCTTGGTGCGGCTAGAGTTGGCCAGCGGTGAGGCGGCCGTCGAAGGCCAGGTCGAAGGCGTTCATGGCGCCCTTCCAGCGCATGGTCCAGCGTTTGCGGCCGGCGCCGGTCGGGTCGAGGCTCATGACGGCCATGTACACATTTGAGGGCGGCCTGCTCTGTGGGGAAGTGCCCGCGGGAGCGGACGGCCTTGCGGATGCGGGCGTTGACGCTTTCGATGCTGTTGGTCGTGCACACAATGCGGCGTATTTCTGCATCAAACTGAAGGAAAGGCGTGAACTCCGCCCAGGCGTTCTCCCAGAGGCGGACGATCGCCGGGTACTTCTTGCCCCAGGTCTCGGCGAATTCCAGGAACCGTGTCGTGGCCGCGTCCTCGGTCGGCGCGGTGTAGACGGGCTTGAGCGCCTTGGCGATCTTGTCCCAGTCCTGCCGGGCCGCGTAACGGAATGACGCCCGCAAGAGGTGAAGCACGCGCGTTTGCACAACAGTTCGCGGCCAGACCTCTCACGAAGTCCGGGGCGGCCGGGCGCTTTCCCTGCCTGGTCAGACCCCTGCGATGCCTCACCACGCGGGCGACGAGGCCGAGTTCGGCCATCAGTTTCGCGATGGTGTTCACCGAGATCCGCCAGCCCTTGCGGACCAGCAGGATGAAGATCTTCGGTGATCCGCAGGTGCCGCCGGAATCCGTGAAGATCTTCCTGACCTCTTCTTCGAGTTGCTGTCTGCGCAGCTCACGACGGGTGGGCGGCTTGTCCCGCCACTTGTAAAACCACGACTCGCTGACCCGCAGCACCCGGCAGGCCGTTCGGTGCGGGATGCCGTGCTCGGTCCTCTGGTCACCGATGAACGCGGCCAGCTCGGGCGGCTACTTCACCCAGAGGACCATGCATCGCTTGAGGACATCGCGCTCCATCTCAAGCTCCTTGATCCGCTTCAGCTTCTCGGCGTCCTGCCTGCGCAAACGCTGCAGTTCCTCACGCTCGGACTCGCTCATCCCGCCCGACTTCGCGCCCTCGGACGCCTTCCTGGCTCTGCTCACCCACGTCCCCAAAGTCCCCTCGCCGACGCCCAGATCCCTCGCGACCTGCGCGACCGGTTTCCCCGTCTCCATCACGATCCGGACCGCACCCTCACGGAACTCCGGCTCGAACTTCCGACGCTGCTCTGCCATGACCCAACTTCCCCAGCAGTCACAGTCTTCACGCTACGAGGGGAGGGACAGACGGAGGCTGGCCGCCGGTCGGGGTCAGGGGATCTAGTGCGCGAGTTTGCGCGTGGGGTAGTGCGGTAACACGCCACCGAAGACAGCGCACATCATCACCGAAAGGCTGGCGGTGTAGCCCGCACACAGTTCAAGGGATTTTTCCGTTGTGAATTCAACCTCGCCTGGAGAGGTCCTCGAGATGTGCAGTCGCAGTGCACGACATAAAATGAGTGTTGCACATGAGCTACTCGGCGAAATAAATGAGGGACGAGCAATCCTCCCAGTGACGCCATTTCAGTTGCGTTAGGTGAGGTACATCGCTGCAGCTGTTCCGTTCCCGTGCAGCTGACGTCTCGTCACTGGTCGTTGACCAAAGGACATTCTGCTGCAGGATTCCAGGAGTGCACCGATTCCCTTCGTCGGCGGATGCGCGCCACCGAAGGGCGTGCGCCGCCGAAAGGGTAGAGGAGGAAATTTGACACCTCTGACTCGGATTCCGCTGGAGGGTGGGGGCTACATCCTGGTCGAGGAGACGGGGGCTGCGTTGGAAGGGCCGGTGAAGGCCGGACGCATCAGCGATGCCATCCACGAGCTGCCGGTGACTTTGCAAGGTGCTCTGGAACCGGTCACAGAGGCGGCGCGCGTCACACTCGATCAATTGCGCAAGGCGTGCCCTGACGAAGTCGCGGTTGAGTTCGGTGTTGACCTCGCGGTCGAGGCCGGGGCTGTGATCACCAAGAGCCAAGCCAGTTGCCATCTGAAGGTGACCCTGTCGTGGACGATGGGCAACGCCGGTCAGGCTCACGGAGGCGAGAGTCGAGGCTAACCCGTGGAGAGCCATGAGATGCCGGGTGACGGCATCGCGCCGGACCTGGCGGCTGCTGTGGCACAGGTCCTGGGACCGGACGGGAAAGTGGCCGGGGCGGGTTACCTGGTGGCCGAGGGCGTCCTGGTCACCTGTGCACATGTCATCCAGGATGCAGGAGGTGGACCGGGGTCGAGAGTGCATGTGGCCTTCCCGCACGTGGAGGGGGCGCCCCGGGCCGAGGGAGTCGTCTCGGAGGACTTGTGGCGTGCCCCGGAGGGCGGGGACGTGGCTGTCGTCCGGCTCAGCGGTATGTCGGCGGGTGTGAGGGTGTTGCCGTTGGGTTCCGCGGCGGGGTGCCGGGGGCATCGGGTGCGTTCGTTTGGGTTTCCCGTTCAGGCGCCGCGGGAGGGGCACTTCGGTTTCGGTGAGGCTGGCGATGTGCTGCCGGCCTCTGGGGGGCGGGGCGCACTTCTGCAGTTGACTTCCGCCAATGACATGACGATCGGGTTCAGTGGCGGGCCAGTCCTTGATGAGATGACCGGCCTGGTCATCGGCATGCTGACTGAGATCACCGCCCCCGATGCGTACAAACGGGGGCAGGGGATCGCCTATGTCACTCCTGCACAGATGCTGCGGGAGATCGTGCCGGAACTGGTCTTGCAGGACGTCTGCCCCTACCAGGGACTGGAGGCGTTCACTGCGGAGTCAGCGCGGTGGTTCGAAGGCCGCAAAGACGCGGAGCGGCAGGTCGTTGCCAATCTGTCCCGGCAGCGGCGGCTGACGCTGCTACTGGGGCCTTCCGGCTCGGGCAAGTCGTCCTTGATCCAGGCCGGTGTGCTGCGTGCGCTGGCGGCGGGTGCCCTGCCGGGCAGTGACCGATGGCTGCCCTGCCTTGCCCGGCCAAGGCAGAATCTGTTGGCCGAGATCGAGCGCGCCGGACTGCCCGGGGCGGCCACGGACGGGATTGCCAAAGCGGTCAGCCGCAAACTCGCAGCCAACCCTGGCTGTCAGCGCGTCCTGCTGGTCGTCGACCAGTTCGAAGAGCTTTTCACCCAGCCTGCCAACGGCCGGCAGCACAGCCGCCGGGCCGCCATGGACAAGATCACTGCAGTGGCCGGCTCCGACGCCGAGCTCAGCGTGATCCTGGTGATGCGCGACGACTTCTACCCTCAGCTGGCCGCTCTGGTCCCCAAGCTGCTGGACGTCGCGATGCCAGGACTGCTCAATGTGCCGGGCACCCTGAGCCACCAGGACCTGCACGACATCATCACCCTGCCCGCCCAGGACGTGGGGCTCCACTTCCAGCCAGGGCTCCCGGAGCAGATCATCACCGACGTCCTCGCCATCAGCCCCGAAGCGGCCACGTCCCGCCAAGCGCCCGTCACCGTGCTGCCCTTGCTGGAGCTGACGCTCAGCCAGCTGTGGCTTCGGCGGCACGATGGGTACCTCACCCACGGGGCCTACCGACGCATCGGCGCGGTCAGCGGAAGCCTGACCACCTGGTGCGACAGCGCCCTCAATGACCTGTCCCCCGAGCAACGGCGCATCGCCCGGCGGGTTCTGACGTCCCTCGTGCACCCCGGTGACTCCAGTCGGAATATTCCCGCCGTGCGTGCGCAGGTCCCCCTCCACGAACTACGTGACCTGGCCGCTGACGCCGGCGGAGCACCAGAGGGTGACCGAGCCGTCGACGAGGTCATCGCAACCCTCACGCGTCACCGCATCATCACCACCCAGACACTCCGCGCCTCTCAAGGCGGTGCCGATGCTCCCACGGGGGAGCCGGTGGCCGAGCTGGTACATGACGCCCTCATCCGTGACTGGGGCGCACTGCGCGAGTGGGTCAGACAGGACCACCGTTTCCAGGACTGGCTGGACAACACCCGTGAACGGCGGGCCCGCTGGGCTGCAACATCCGACCCAGGAGACCTACTCGGCGGAAGTGCACTCGCGGAGGGCTTGGAATGGTCACGGCAGCGCCGGCTGCCGGGCGACATCGCAGCCTTTCTCGCTGCCAGCAAGCAGCGCCAACAGACCGTTATCCGGCGTGGTAGGCGCCTCACCACCATCCTTGCCTCCCTGCTGGTAATCGCACTCGTCGCTGCAGGGGGTGCCCTGTGGCAATGGCGGACGGCCGACGCCGAACGACGAGCCAGCCAATCCCGGCAGCTCGCTGCGGAATCAAACACGCTCTTCGATAAAAACCCTGACCTGGCATCTCTGCTGGCAATCCAGGCATACCGTACGAGTCATACCCCCGAAGCACTTGCGAGTTTGCGGACCGCCGCGACGCTTTCTCTTCCGCTGCACCGGCGTCTGATCGTCCACGCGCGTGAGGTGTATTCGGTGGCGTTCAGCCCCGACGGTCACACGCTCGCCACCGGCAGCATTGACCACACCACACGGCTGCGGGACGTAGCCACCGGTAAAACCCACACCATCCTCACCGGCCACAAAGGCCCTGTGTGGTCAGTGGCGTTCAGCCCCGACGGACGCACCCTCGCCACCGCCAGCGAAGACGGAACGGTACGGCTGTGGGACGTAGCCACCGGCAAGTCCCGCGCCGTCCTCACCGGCCACCACCACTGGGTGAGCTGGGTCGCATTCAGCCCCGACGGGCGCACCCTCGCCACCGCCAGCAAGGACCACACGGCCCGGTTGTGGGACGTAGCCACCGGCAAGACCCGCACCATCCTCACCGGCCACCACGACTGGGTGTACTCGGTGGCGTTCAGCCCCGACGGACGGACCCTCGCCACCGCCAGCAAGGACCACACGGCCCGGTTGTGGGACGTAGCCACCGGCAAGACCCGCACCATCCTCACCGGCCACACGGACGCGGTCTGGGCCGTCAAGTTCAGCCCCGACGGACGCACCCTCGCCACCGCCAGCGACGACAAGACCGTCCGGTTGTGGGACGTAGCCACCGGCAAAACCCGCACCATCCTCACCGGCCACACGGATCAGGCGTGGGCGGTGGCTTTCAGCCCGAACGGACGCACCCTCGCTACTGCCAGCGCCGACGAGACCGTCCGGTTGTGGGACGTGGCCACGGGTAAGACTCGCACCATACTCGCAGGCCACACGGGCGCCGTAGAAGCCGTGGCGTTCAGCCCGGATGGACGCACCCTCGCCACCGCCAGCGACGACAAAACCGTGCGCCTCTGGGACCTGGCTACTCCCGCCTCTAAGACTCGCACCGCCCTAAACGGCCACACAGGTCCGGTCGGGTCGGTGGCGTTCAGCCCCGACGGACACACCCTCGCCACCGCCAGCGACGACAAGACCGTCCGGTTGTGGGACATGGCCACGGGCAAGACCCGCACCACACTCACTGGCCACACGGGCGCGGTTTGGGCCGTCAAGTTCAGCCCCGACGGACGCACCCTCGCCACCGCCAGCGACGACAGAACGGTACGGCTATGGGACGTAGCCACCGGCAAAACCCGCACCATCCTCACCGGCCACACCGACGCAGTGACCTCGGTGGCGTTCAGCCCCGACGGACACACCCTCGCCACCAGCGGTAACGACGAGACGGTACGGCTATGGGACATCGCCGCCGGCCGCCTCCGCAAGACACTTGTTGTCAACCAGGGTGCAGGCTTCTCGGCGAACTCGGTGGCGTTCAGCCCCGACGGACACACCCTCGCCACCGGCATGGGCAACAACACCGTCCACCTGCAGGACGTAGCCACGGGGAAGGTCCGTGCCATCCTCGCCGGCCACACCGACGCAGTGACCTCCGTGGCGTTCAGCCCCACG
>NZ_JBEZKJ010000146.1:7380-14515 GCF_040651675.1 Streptomyces sp. NPDC048415
GACGGACACACCCTCGCCACCGGCAGTTACGACAAGACCACACGGCTATGGGACGTCGCCACAGGCAGGGCCCTCACCACCTTCGCCGGCCACACCGACGTTGTCACCTCCGTGGCGTTCAGCCCCGACGGACACACCCTCGCCACCGGCAGTTACGACAAGACCACACGGCTATGGGACGTCGCCACAGGCAGGGCCCTCACCACCTTCGCCGGCCACACGGACTGGGTGTTGTCGGTGGCGTTCAGCCCCGACAAAGGCACTCTGGCCACCGGCAGCTCCGACCAAACCGTACGGCTATGGGGCTCGGTCCTGCTCAAGCCCGACACAGCAATCCGCACCATCTGCCAACATGTGAACCGCGATCTCACTGCGGACGAACGAGCCGCCTACCTGCCAGACCAATCTGTCGGTTCCGTATGCCGCTCAACCTGACCTGCCGACGGCCAAGAACCAGCGTCTCCTCGCCGTTGCCATGGCGATCCGATCTAGAGGTTGAACGTGGCCACTACGGGCGAGTGGTCGGACGGCTTGTCATGCGGCGCGGCTGGCTGCGTGGCCACGACGGTCGGCAGCTTGTTGGCTCCGGTGCGGACCTCCTGGATCTTCCCCAGCAGCGAGTGGCTGATCAGGATGTGATCGATGAGTTCGTGCTGGCCCTCGAAGATGCGGGGTAGCCGCCCTGTTCGAGGATCCGCGGGGCGAGGTTCCACAGTCGTTGGGCGTCGCCCTGGTCGGGGTGGTCGAAGCCGCCGGTGCCGATCTGCGAGCCGGGCGGGCCGTAGAGAATCTGGGTGGTGGCGGCCTGCCAGTCGTCGTTGAAGTCGCCCAGCACGATCACGTCGCGGTTTGCGCCGTCGCCCTGGAGCAACTCGTCGGCCAGGTCGCGCATGGTGACGGCCTCAGCGCCGCGGCGCGCGAGCAGCACGGCGCTCCCGCCGACAGCCGACGGGCAACGGGCAACGGGCAACGGGCAACGGGCAACGGGCAACGGGCGGGCGTACACCCGGCCGACCACCACACGAAGACGGACACCCGGCCCCCATCCCGGCCCCCGTCCACCGGACACGGGGCCGCAGGGAGCGCCAGCGCGAAACGGCCCCGGCTGGCGGTGGCGGCGGTGTGGCCACGAGCAGATCATCGCCATCCTCACGACGATGACCGGCTGCGACCGCGCCGCCGGCGACGTCGCCCGCCGCGCCCTGACCTGGTTCCGTCGCACGGCCGGGGAGCACGGCTACGCCAAGGAGGTGCTGGACGAGGTGTGGCGGTGATCTTCGCGGCCAGGCGTTCCGGGCCCATCGTGGCCCGGTCGATGTCCGCGACGACGTCCTGCATGTGGCGCGGCTGCAGACGTTTCGGCATGAGAATGACCTTTCGTCACTCATGTCAGCTGCCTAGTGGCGAGGCACAACGAAGGCGGAAGACGGTTCCATGAGTTGAAAGCGGAAGCACGGGAAGCGCTGGATTCCCCGACCCGCCGCCGTGAGCGGTTCATGGAACGTAGTACGCCGGACTCCTGGCGTCAGTTGAGGCGGTAGACCTTTCAGGGCTTACCTCGGCGATACCCCGTGCAGCACGGGCAAAAGCGCTGGCTACGGGCGTAGGTGGCAGCCACCATCGCGCTCTTGCCGGGCGCCATCGGGTGCCTCCTGTTCTCGTGAACATCGACTCTTCCGGTCTGCGGCTGCCTCCCGGAGCCATGAACATCTGCTGCCGGAACCCGTGAACAAAGCCAACCCCGACCATGGGCCCGACCATGGCAGGTCGCAGCGTTGCGCAGGCCATCCGGCCGAAACCTGCGCAATGGGGTGGCCATTGCGCACCGCCGATGTCAGCAGGCCGGATCGGTTGCGCAACCTGCGCACTGCCCCAGCTGGCTTTGTAGGTGAGAGTTGAGGCCAGTAGTAGGTCAGTTCTGACTCCAGTGCTGTCGGTGGACAGTTGATGTCGGTGAGTTCTGACTCCACTTGGGGGCTTGTGGTGCGAGTATCGGGGTGCATCGGCTAGCGCTGGGTGGCTCAAGTGCCCGTTTCGAAGGTCGAGTTGTACGCGGCGATACGCCATGACGCTCGGGTCGAAGGGCTGTCCAGCAGGGCTTTGTCGGCCAAGTACGGGGTGGGCCGCCGGACGGTCGCGCTGGCATTGGAGTCGGTGTGGCCGGCGCCGCGCAAGCAGCTTCCGCCCCGGGTCTCGCGCCTGGATCCGTTCAAGGCGACGATCGATGAGATCCTGCGGGAGGACCTGGACGCGCCGCGCAAGCAGCGGCATACCGTCAAGCGGGTCTTCGACCGGCTGATCGACGAGCACGACGCCCGGGGCATCACGTATTCGATGGTCCGCGCCTACATCGCCGTGCGCCGTCCGGAGATCCGGGTGGAGGAGGGCCGGGGGCCGCCGCAGGCGTTCGTGCCGCAGACCCACCGTCCCGGTGACGAGGCGGAGGTCGACTTCGGGGACGTGTGGATCCACCTGGACGGGGTGTCCACCAAGGTGTTCCTGTTCTCGCTGCGGCTGTCGTTCAGCGGGAAGGCCGTGCACAAGATCTTCGCTTCGTGCGGGCAGGAAGCGTTCCTGGAAGGCCACGTCCACGCCCTTCATGTGCTGGGCGGCGTCCCGCGAGGCAAGGTCCGCTACGACAATCTGCGCGCCGCGGTCAGCCAGGTTTTGGGCCGCACCCGGGGCCGGGTGGAAAGCGACCGCTGGACGGCGTTCCGCTCGCATTTCTCGATCAACAGTTTCTACTGCAATCCCGGCATCGAGGGCGCCCACGAGAAGGGTGGCGTCGAGGGGCAGATCGGCTGGTTCCGCAGAAACCACCTGGTCCCCGTCCCGAAGGTCGCCTCGCTGGCCGAGCTGAACGCGATGGTGGAGCGCTGGGACGAGGAGGACGACGCCCGCCGGATCATGCAGCGGGCGTTGACCATCGGTGAGATGTTCGCCGTCGAGCGCCCGCTGCTGGTGGCGCTGCCGGAGGAGGAGTTCGAGACCGGGCTGGTGTCCTCGCTGCGGGTGAACCGTTACAGCCAGGTCAGCGTGCGCACCAACCACTACTCGGTGCCGGTGCGGTTGATCTGCCGGATGGTGCGGGTCGTGCTGCACGCCTCCGAGCTCGTTGTCTACGACGCGCACAGGGAAGTCGCCCGCCACGAGCGGCTGATCGCCAAGGGCGGCTCCCGGCTGGAGCTGGACCACTATCTGGAGGCGCTGGTCCGCAAGCCCGGCGCGCTGCCCGGGGCGACCGCGCTGGACCAGGCCCGCTCGGCGGGCAAGTTCACCCCGGTCCACGACGCCTGGTGGCAGGCCGCATGCACCGCCCACGGTGACGCGGAGGGCACCATCTCCGTCCTGCTGCTGCACCGGCACATGGTCCACGAGCACGTGGTCGCCGGGATCGCCCCCGCGCTGCGGGCCGGAGCGCTGACCGCCGACGCGGTCGCCCTGGAGGCACGCAAGTGGGGCGAGGCCGACCAGGGCACCGACCAGCCGGCCGACCAGGACATCGCGCCGCGCCGGGTGGACGGCGGGGCGACGGTGACCTCGCTGACCGAGCGGCGCCTGGCAGCGCTGCCGCCCGCCCCCAGGCCACTGCCGTCGGTGGCCGCCTACGACCAGCTGCTGCGATTCCGCCGGCGTCCCGCCGACGGCCAGGCATACCAGGAAGAGGCACCGTGACCGCCAAGCGCAACCGCGGACTGACCGAACAGGCCGCCGACACCGCCGTGGACCAGGCATGCCGGATGCTCCGGCTGCCCACCATCCGCACCCAGTACCCCGAACTCGCCGAGCCGCCCTCCGTGACCAGATGACGTATCGCGGATTCCTGGCCGAACTCCTGCTGTCGGAATGCGACGACCGGGCCCGCAGGCGTTCCGAGCGGCGGATCAAGGCGGCCGGCTTTCCGCGCGAGAAGTCGATCCGGCAGTTCGACTTCGACGCCAACCCCGTCATCGACGCGGCGGCCATCCACACCCTCGCCAAATGCGACTGGGTCAAGAAGGGCCTGCCGCTGTGTCTGATCGGCGACAGCGGCACCGGGAAGTCCCATCTGCTGATCGCGCTGGGCACCGAGGCGGCGATGCACGAGTACCGGGTGAAGTACGTGCTGGCCACCAAGCTCGTCAACGAGCTCGTGGAGGCCGCCGACGAGAAGCTGCTGGCCAAGACCATCGCCCGCTACGGCCGCGTCGACCTCCTTTGTATTGATGAACTCGGCTAAATGGAGCTTGATCGTCGCGGGGCGGAGCTGCTGTTCCAGGGTTTGACGGAGCGTGAGGAAAAGAATTCCGTGGCGATCGCCTCCAACGAATCCTTTGGAGGCTGGACCAAAACCTTTACGGATCCAAGGCTCTGCGCGGCCATAGTGGACCGATTGACGTTCGGCGGGAACATCATCGAGACCGGCACCGACTCCTACCGGCTGGCCGCCACCCGCGCCCGCGCCGCACAGCAGGCCGCGGCGGTCGCTGCGGGCTGACGAAGACGGCACCGTTCTGCTGGGGGCCCCGGACTCCTACCCGTGACTCACGGTGCAAGGTAGCCACTGCCGCGATGTGACGCATGCCACATGCGGTTCCTGTCAGTAATCGGGGCGCTGTTCCGCTCAAGTCCACGGAGAGCCAAGCGAACCGACAGGAGCAGCACATGAAGCACCGCATCGTCGTCCTCGGCGCCGGCTATGCCGGGGCCTACGTGGCCGGGACCCTGGCCCGTCGGCTGTCCCCGGCGGACACCGAGATCACCGTGGTCAACGCCGAGCCGGACTTCGTCCAGCGGCTGCGGCTGCACCAGCTCGCGGCCGGCCAGGAGATCGGGGCTCCACAGCTCGCCGACGTCTTTGCGGGCGCGGGGATACGGCTGCGCTTGGCCCGTGTCATCGCCGTCGACCCCGAGCGCCAGGTCGTCGCCGTGGCCGACGCCGAAGGCGGCGGCGAACTCGGCTACGACACGCTCCTCTACGCGCTCGGCAGCCACGCCGCCGACCACGGCGTCCCCGGAGTGGCCGAGCACTCCTTCGACGTCAGCAGTCGTCCGGCGGCGCTGCGCCTGCGCGAGCGCCTGGACAGTCTGAGCAGGCGGGACGAGGACGGGAGTGTGCTGGTTGTCGGCGACGGGTTGACCGGTATCGAGACCGCCACCGAGATCGCCGAATCCCGGCCCGGCCTGTCGGTGGCGCTGGTCGCCCGCGGAGAGCTGGGCGCCCCGCTCTCCGCCGGAGCCCGCAGCCACCTGCGCCGGGCGTGCGACCGGCTGGGTATCACCGTCCTGGAGCACATCAGCGTCGAAGCCGTCGAAGCGACGCGGGTACTGTGCACCGATGGCATTGCCCTGGCGTCCGACGCAACCGTGTGGACGGCCGGGTTCGCGGTCAGCCCCATCGCTGCCGCCGGCGGGCTGGAGGTCACCGAGAACGGTCGGATCGTCGTCGATCGCAGCATGCGGTCGCTCTCGCACCCGAACGTCTACGCCGTCGGCGACAGTGCCTACGCCATCGGCGACAACGGCCGGCCGCTGCCGATGTCCTGCGCTTCGGCCGGCTACACCGGCATGCAGGCCACGGCCGCGATCGTGGGACGCCTGACCGGCCGCAAGATCCCGAACACCAAGCTGGAGTACCTGGGCAACCACATCAGCCTCGGGCGGCGGGACGGGATCCTGCAGATGGTCGACGGCGAAGCGCAAGCAAAGCCGAAGTATGTGGGCGGCCGGAAGGCCGCGCGGATCAAGGCAGGCATCCTCAAGATGTCACTGTGGACCACCTCGCACCCGACCTTCGGCCTGCCCAAGCTCAAGCGCCACCTGACCGCCCTACCGGATGCGGCAGCCGAGAAGACGGTCGCGTAGCCGCCTGACGAGGAAGGTCCGCGTGGACAGCACCGCCACTGATCGCTTCGACACCAGCCGGTTCGAGGCCAGCCGGAACCGGCTGGCCTCGCTGGCGTACCGGCTGCTGGGCTCCGCCACCGACGCCGAAGACGCCGTCCAGGACGCGTTCCTGCACTGGCAGGCCGCCGACCGGCAGCTGATCAAGGTGCCGGAGGCATGGCTGACCAAGGTCGTCACCAACCTGTGCCTCGACCGGCTCCGCTCGGCACAGGCCCGCCGCGAACGCACCGTCGGCGCCTGGCTGCCCGAACCGCTCCTGGACGGCGACCCGATGCTCGGCCCGGCCGACACGCTCGAGCAGCGCGAATCGGTCTCCCTGGCCGTGCTGACTCTCATGGAACGCCTGTCACCCCTTGAGCGGGCCGTCTACGTCCTGCGTGAAGCGTTCTCCCACAGCCACGCCGAGACCGCCGAGATCCTCGACATCACCGAATCCGCAAGCCAGCAGCACCTCCACCGGGCCCGGCACCGCATCACCGCCGCGCGCCCCAGCGTCGGCGAAGTCGCCCCAGCATCCGCCCGCAGGATCGTCGAAGAATTCCTCGCCGCTGCCTCCTCGGGCCGCACCGAACGCCTGGTGGCGCTGCTCACCGACGACGCGACCGCGATCGCCGACTCCAATGCCGCCGGCCCGGCCAAGACGCTGCTGCAGTACGACACTCCGCAGCGCATCGCCGCCATCGCACGGGCCGGTTTCAAACCCACACCCGCGAAACGGCGACTTGCCGGCGGCACGCCCACCATCCACTACGCGCTCGTCAACGGTGCCCCTGCCATCCTCTTCGTGATCAGCGACGAGGTCATCGGCGCCGTGACGTTCGACATCACTGGCGGCAAGATCGCAACCGTGCGCGGCATCGGCGCCCCCACCCGCCTCGTCCGCCTCACCGAAACCTGGCGGCAGCACGGGCCGAACACGCCGCTCGTCACCCAGTGGTGATCCGACACGGCCTCAACCCGCCACGGCGGGGCCGCCAGGTGGAGTCATTTCTCACCTACAAAATCGGCACCCCCACGCGCCGGGTGGAGTCAGAACTGACCTACAAGTGGCGTCAACCGTCACCTACGAAGCCACCCGCCTCCCGCCGCGTCGGCCGATACCTCCTTGCGCGCGCACGCCACCGTGTGACCGTGCGGTCGTCGAGGCGCTGGAGCAGCGTAAGCAGCTGCTCGGGAAGTACGGCGACCTCCACCCTGCGGGTGAGGCGCCGGCAGGTCCGTACGGCTGGACGCACGGCGACTTCCAGTA
>NZ_JBEZKJ010000147.1:0-14459 GCF_040651675.1 Streptomyces sp. NPDC048415
GGCCAGTACGAGATCAGCGGCTGGGTCACCACCGGTACCGACCGGCGCCAGCGCGGAACACGCGATGCCGCGCCCCTGCGGATCGACGGGAGCCGGGGTGACTGGGACGCGATCGAGAACCTCTGGTTGGCCGGCGACCTCACCGACGACGAGTTCGAGGACCACTTCATCGACGAGGTCATCGTGGCGGACACCTCGCGAAGGGTCTGGCGGTGGGTATCGATGTCGTGTTCACGACGCGGTGGCACACGCCGCCGGACTCCCGTACACCGCGTACGCCAGCCAGGTGGTCCCTGTCCTGGTCACGGATGGCAGGGCGGGACTGTGATGTGCTTCGCTCAGGGTGCAGCCCTTGCTGACCATGGTCGTGGAGGCCGAGGCGTAATCGTCACGGGGAATCAGTCCTTGCCCCACTGCTCCCGCAGCCACGTGAGGAGTGGGCCGGGTCGCCGCGGACCGCTGAAAAACCCGTCGGGGCGTACGAGGTAACGCCACATGCGGTCCCCTTTCCGCTGGAACATGGCGCGGACAGTCACGATCTGCGCGATTCGTAACCGGCGCCAAGAGGGGGAGAGACGCGAGCATTGTTGCGTCCGTTGCCCTCCGCGACCTGCCGCCTGTACGCACCAGGCGCGGACGGCCTGCACAGCATCGTTCAGGTAGAGACGAACAACGTCGGCATGGGCCACGCCGACGTCCTGGTCCAGTTCGGAGCACTGCGTACCTGACGGAGATGAAACAGGACCCGGACGACAACAGCCGCGCTCACATCGAGGGCAAGTACCTCACTCAGGAAGCCGAGTACACCAACACAAACGCCCCCTTCGGCCAGCTCCTCATCCTCGACGTCACGCCCAAAACCAGAAGCAGCGGCACCCTGCGCGTCGACGAGGTCGCCTGGCTGGCCACTCACCGGCCCCGGGGCGCCACCATCGACCGGCTCGTCCTTGCCGGCATCGTCACCGGCAACCGCCTCACCCCATCTGCCTACTCACGCTGACCGAGCTTTACGGAGTGCCCGGCCGCGTTGGCCCTGCGCTCCCCGTTTCCGCCTCTGAGCGAGGCAGAGTGTGACAGGGCAGTAGTGACACGGCTCGAGTGCTCCGCACGCGGCGAGGCTGGCCGCTGAGGTGACCGACACGGTTTCCCGGTGGCGTGAGCCGGTCGCGATCGCTGATCCTGACCGCGTGGAAGACCGAGGACGGCGGAGCCCTGGGGCGCAGCAGGCTAGTGGTGGCTGACGCCGAGTTGCCGGGGGCCCCGCCCCTCACGTGCAGGATTGCTGTCTGTGGGCTGGTCCGGTTCGTCATCGTGGCCGGGCCAGAAGGACAGCGACGTCGTCATGCGATGGTGTGGGCAGCAGGTCGGCGATGAGGTGGTCCCGGGTTTCCTGCAGTGTCTGGCTCGGCCGGCGCAGGGCGTGGGTCAGCTGGTTCAGGCCGTGGTCCAGGTCGTGTTCGTGGCTTTCGATGAGTCCGTCGGTGTAGAGGACGAGGAGGCTGCCGGGCGGGAGCGGGACGTGTTCGGTCTCGAAGGGAACATTGCGTGGGGCGCCCAGAGGTGTGCCGCAGGTGCCGTCGAGGAGCCGGACCGTGCCGTGGGGGTCGGCGAGGACGGGCGGAGGGTGGCCCGCGCGGGTGATCAGACAGGTGGAGGTGGCCGGGTCGTAGACGGCGTAGGCGCAGGTGGCGAGTTCATTCTCGCCGAGATCGGCCACTGCAGCGTCCAGGTGGTGCAGCAAGCGGCCCGGTGAGACGTTCTGGGAGGCCAGGGTGCGGGCCACGGTACGCAGCTGGCCCATGACCGCTGCGGCCCGGATGCCGTGTCCCATGACGTCCCCGATGATCAGGCCGGTCGTGCCGTCGGGGAGCGTCAGGACGTCGAGCCAGTCGCCGCCCACTTCATTCTCGCTGCTGGCTGGGAGGTAGCCGCTGGCCAGTTCGAGTCCGGGCACGGTGGGCAGCGGCTTGGTGAGGCTGCGCTGCAGGGTGAGGGCCGCTTGGTTCCGGCTGGCGTAAAGGCGGGCGTTTTCGATGTTCAGTGCGGCCCGGGCGACCAGCTCGTCGATGAGTACCGTGTCCTGTTCGTCGAACGGTTCGCCGTGGGTACGGGTGGCGATCACCAGACCGAGGACCTTGCCCCGCGCGTTCAGCGGGATGACACGCGCGGTGCCCGGGGCACTGTAGGCAAACAGGCCCGCCACCGGGTCCGAGGGCACGGTGCCCAGCAAGGGCAGCGGCAGTGGCACGGTGCGGGGGCGTCGTTGGGCGAGGACGGTCGCATACACCGATCCGGGTGGGATGGGGTGCGTCATCTCGCAGGCCGGCTGCCGAGCCCGCGTGCCGGGGCCGGGTCCTGCCGTGGCCAGGCGGTGCAACAGGCTGTGGGAGGATGCGCCCACGTCGTCAGGGGCGAGTACTCCCTCCAGCAGCAGCACCTCGGCGGTGTCGGCGAGCTGGGGCACGAGCATCTGGGCCAGCCCGCGGGCTGCCTGCCGCAGGTCCAAGGTGGTGCCGATGCGCTCTCCGGCTTCGGCCAGCCACGCGAACCGCTGGCGCGCCCGCTCGGCCCGCAGGTGATCGGCCTGGGCCTCGGTGATATCGATGACCGAGGCGATCACACCGAGCTGCTCGCCGTTACTGTCGGTCAACGGGGCGTATGAATTCGACCAGATGCGGTCCCGGTCGGGGGCGGCGGCGGTGCGGCCGGTGTGGCGGTCCAGCACGGCGCGCCCGGTCCGGAGCACCTGCCGCATCGAAGCTTCCGCTCCCGCGTAGTCGATCCCGGGAACCACGTCACGGATCCGCTTGCCCACGTGCGCGGCTGCTGGCAGGCCGTTCATTTCAGCGAGGGCATCGTTGGCCCGCACATAGCGCAGCTCGCGGTCGAACAGCGCCAGGCCGATCGGCGACTGTCCGAACAACCCTTCCAGGGCCGCCAACGAGTCCCGCATCCGCCGCACGGCGGAGGTCTCGGCAGCAACGACCATCGTGCCGGGCTGCCCGGTGGGATCGGTGATCGGGGATATCCACATCTCCATCTCGACCGTGTGACCATCCCGGTGCCGCACCGGATAGGCCCCCACGCCGGTCTCGCCGGCCTGGGACCGGGCACTCAGTTCCCTGGCCAGTTCCCAGTTGCCTTCCGGAACGAGCAGGGGAAGCCCGTCATGGCCGATGATCTGCTCGGGCCGCCAGCCCAGCAGCTCCTGCGCCGCCAGGGCCCACATCCACATGAGCCCGTTGTGGTCGCTCGCCCACGCCGCCATGGGAAGCAGCTCCCGGAACACACCAGGGTGGCCGGCTGCCGGCTGCCCCTCCACCGGCGGGCCACTGTCCGAATCCGCCCGCTGTACGACCATGCCAAACCCTGACCGGCCGCGAGGAAGACACTCCGCCCCCACAGGGGCACCTGCTCCCGCGTCCTGTTATCGATCTGCCTGAGATATATGGACCAGCAACGATCGCACCAGAAATGTGCAAGCCATGCTATATGGCCGCATTACTCGTAACTCGGACAACGAACGTCAGTCACCGTGGGTAACGTACCGGGCGCCGGGACACCGGGACCGTGCATGTGACCACCGGACGGCCGGGCTGCTTCTTGCGGGCCCGGACCATGGAGGTGAGGGCGCCGTAGATGAGGCTGGTCTTCCAGTCGCTTCGGCCGGGGAGCACGCCCTTCCGCGGCCAGTCACCGCGCTCGGCGATGTAGGTCAACAGGTCGTCGGGGACGCGCTCGCCTTCCAGTTCGCGGGTCCGGCGGACCTCGATGTGCCGCTCGGGAGGCACGCCCAGGGCCCGGCTGTGAAGGGCCGCCAGTTTCGCTGCTGCCGGGGTAGCGGACGCCGTCGAGGGTGACGGCGGGCCACTCCAGGGGACCGAGACTGGCGTGGATGGTGTAGACCCGGTCTTCGACGCCGGCGGCGCGCGCGGCGTCCAGGGCCAGGGCGGCGGCGCGGGGGCCGTCCTTCCCGCCCGAGTGATTGGGATGTAAGTCGACCTCGTCCGGGACGAGGTCCGTCATGGGGTCGGCTCCCTGTTCGGTGGGGAACAGACCGAGCTGCAGGCTGCGGCTCATGCGGACGTCTCCTTGCGAGCTGAGTTGGTGGCCTGTCGGCCGGGCGTTGCCGCGCCCGGCCGACAGAAGGGGAGATCGTGCAGGCGTCTCAGGCGTGGGGCTGCCGGGTCTCGTCCCGGAGGACGGGCCAACCCCCGTGCTCGCGGGCGCACTTGAGTACGGCGGCCGCCAGAGCCGCGGTGTCTGCGGCACGGGTTAGGCCCCGGCGGGCAGAGCGATAGACATCGACGACGGTGTCGTTGAAGTCGCCCCACACAGCAAGCCAGCCGCCGTGGTCGTCGGCCGTGTGCTGGGAGTGGGCCTCGCGCCCGTCGGCGGTCGCGCCGCTGATGGTGATCTCCGAGCCGTCGGCCAGGGGGACGCGCAGGTACGTTCCCGCGTGCTCGTGGACGGGGATCCAGCACGGGCCATCCGTCTCCAGCTGGCCCATGAGCGAGGCGGTGAAGTCGTCGGGCAGGTCGGCGAGCTGGATCTCACGGGTGTAGTGGGTGAGCGTGATGTCGGGATCCGGAGGGTGGAGACGTCGACGTGGGCCTGGGCGCGGTCCTGGTTGGCGACGGTCCAGTTGTAGAAGTGGCGGACGTCGTCGCCGGTGCGCAGAACGGTCGGGCCGGTGACTTGGTGATCTCACCGAGATCGAAGGCGTCGGCGACCGCCGCAAGATCCCTGTCGAGGGCATTCTCCTGGGCTGTATCCACTGCAACGAGGTCGGTCACCTGCCGCAGGCTACGCCTTCCATCCTCAGGACTTCGGATACACCGGCCAGCCCGTCGCCAATGATCGATATCGGACGGCGCGGCCGCGCTGATGAATCACGGCGGGGTCGACGCCCCGCCGTTGTAGACCGTATGAGGAGTCGGAACTGCTGCCGTCTGCCAGTTGAAGACCGATGCCCCGCAGGGAAGTTGACGCGGGTTGTCCTCTGGTGAGCACGGTGGCGGGTAGTGCCGCAATTACCGGGAGGCACCGGATGTTTTCCGAGCGTACTTCGGTCGGCCTGGATGTCCATGCCCGCACCACGACGGCCTGGGCCCTGGACGGCGTGACGGGTGAGGTCTTCAGCGAGTTGGCCGCTTCGTGCGGCCGGTGGTGGTCGTGCGCGGCCGGGCGTTACTTCAGGGGTGTTTCCCAGGCGCGCAGTTGGCGGGCGATTTGGGCGGCACCGATGGTGGCGGCCGCGGCATCGCGGACCAGGGCCACGGCGTCCTTGGGCTGGTAGCTGAGGCGATGGCCATTGAGGGCGAGGTAGGCCTCGCAGGAGTGCCAGGCGAAGGCCTCGTTGGAGTGCTCGAGCGCGGGCAGCCTGACCAGGGTCTGCAGCAGGGCTGCGGCTTTCAGGTGCAGGGAGCCGTAGATGTCGCGTTCCATGGCCCGGGCGTTGGCGCGGGCGACGGCCGCGTAGAGAGGACCGTAGTCGTCGACCTGGGGATCACCGTCGAGGAGCCCGGCTGCGTGCAGGAGGAAGGGCACATCGAGCGGATGGGGCTGCTGGGGGCCGGGCTGGTTCACGCGGCGTGGCCCCGCTCGCCCGGTTCCATCTCGCGGCGGGCCTGCTGTTCAGCGGCTCGCTGCTCGGGGGCAGGGTCGACGGTGCTGGGCTCGGCGGCGAAGGCCTGTCCGCTGCGGTCCATCGAGTCCTTGAATGCCTTGAGGAAGCTGTCCTCGACCGCGGTCGCGCGGGCGTACGCGGCGGACAGGATGTAGTCCTGGATGCTGACCCCGGCCTGCCTGGCCGCGGCGACGATGGCGGCCTGCTGTTCGGGGTCCCGGAAGCGCAGGCTCATAGCCTTGGGAGTCGACATGGTATCTACGGTATCAGCGGTATCACTCGATGCCCAGGGCCAAGGCTTCTGCTGCTGGCCGTCGCCCAGGCAGCCCGGCGCAACTGTCTGCCGCCTGCAAGCGGCCCGTCGGCGCTACGGTCCTGGTGCCCGTGCTGCGGGCCGCACCCCGCAGGGGGCCCGGACCGCAGGCTCGGCTCCCGGAACTACCACTACCGGGGCGGTGACATGGCTGCGCCGGATCTCTCACGGTCGTCGGTTGGGGGGTGGGCCCCAGTCGAGGATGTGGAGGCCGGTCGTCTTGATGAGGTCGGCGTCGAGGCGGAGGCGCTGAATGGGGGAGTGGCCGTGGCGGTTCAGCCACCGGTGGCGGCGGAGTTGTTCGGCCGGGCTGAGGGTGTCCCAGTGGTCGTAGTGGATTCCGAGCGGGCCGTCGGAGTTCTCTTCGGTGTGGGCCCGTATGAAGCTGCCTTCGGCGGACGTGCTGTGCAGGGCGATGAGGCCCATGCGGTGGGTAGGGCAGGGTCGGGCCGTGCTGGGCAATGAGACGGCGGGTACGCAGCTGGCGTAAAGACGCCAGAAGCCATCGGCGGGTGTGCGGGGTCATGTCGGTGTTCTCCCGGGTGGGACTACTGGACCAGGCGGACCCGAACGCACTCGCCAGGAGGCCGCGGGAGACAGCACTCGGCTATGTCGGCAACCGGTACGACCGCGACGCACAGTTCGACCGCTACTCTCCCCGGCTGCCGCATGCTTCGATCACCAGGTCGGCGGAAAGTGGGCGGACGCGCGCCCAGCACCTGGGCCTGCGCTGGCTGGCCAGGCGTCCCGCACGCCGTATCGGGCTCGGCTCCATCTCCATGCGGACCTCCACAGCCGTCGTCGCGGCCCTCAGCTTGGCCGCGGCCACGCTCGCGATCATCCACGGCGTCCCCTTGAGCATCGTCCTGCCGTCGTCCGCCTTGGCCCCGCTGCTCGCGGAGCATGTGCCCGGCCCGCTCCATGCCCGCGCCTGCGAGCACATCCGGATCGTCGCGGACGAAGCCCCCTGCCGCTACCTTCAGCGCCTCGCCGCCCTCCACACCGGCCTCGTCCACGCCGCCGCCGGCAGCGACGCCTACCAGCTGCGGCGCGCCGTCGAGATCGGCCAACACCAGCTGTTCGGCACAGCAGACCTGCTCCAACGCCACGACACACGCTCGGCCTCCAGCGAGCTCATCGCCCGGGAGCACCTGATGCTGCAACTCGCCAGCCAGATCGCCGCAAGCACGCAGGGCGACGCACCGCTGGGTCCCTATCCGCCTGGGCCTCGCCGACAGCCCCATGCCTCAGCCCAAGCAACGACCCGCATTCCGTCGACGAAGGAGGAAACGCACATGCCCCACCCGCAGGACGGTCCCGCGCAGCGGACGAGCGAGGTATACCTGCTTTCGCGCACGAGGCGTACTACCCGGCCGCTACCCAGGAAATCAACACCTCGCTCGTGGCCGCAGCCTCCCTGCTGTACCCGCGCGTACGGCAGGCTGACGGCGCGCGCATCTACGACCGCGTCACCCGTGGCCGCCAGCAGCGCGAGATCGTGCCGCTGTCCACGCTCACCCAGGAACTGGGCGGCGGTGCGCTCTGGCCGGAGGTCGGCGACTGGGCGGCGGTCACTGCGGACCTGCTCCAGCTCATCCGTGACCGTGACTGCGACGCTCTCAGCCTGGGCCTGTCGGACATCGCCCGTGCCCTGGTGTGCTCCGGCCCGCCCAGCGAGGTGCGGGCCTACGACCCGGCGACCGGGCGGTGTCAGGCGTACGGGCCCGCCGAACGTAGAGACGTCCTCGTCGAGGTCGGCAAGCAACTGGCCTGGGCGGAAGCGGGGTGCCCTCTGTGGCCAGGCGACGCCCTTCTGACCCCGACCAATGCCGAGGAAGCCGGGTGATGTTCGGCTACGACGCATACGCAGTGTGGGCGAACCTCCGCCGGCTGCTGACCCGGTGCCCACGCCCCAAGCACCGCGGTCGACCGCGGTCAGAGGCCCAGCGCCGCAGCTCAACCGCGGCGGCGATCGCCACCAGCCGCGAAGCCAGCGAGCACGGCCGCCTCCAGTGCATTTCCCGGTGCCCGCCACTTCGGCCCGGAACCCACAACGCGTATGTCACCCGGCTCGGCCGGATGCTGATCGCCCGCGGCGGTAAGAAGTACTGCGCGGTCGGGCCGGGCCCGCGCTGGTCCGCGGCCGACCAAAGAGCGACCCAGGTGTTCCAGAGGGCCCAGGGCTGGATGGGCAGGGACCCGACGGCATCCCCGACCTGGCGACGTAGACCTATCTGGTGCAGGGCAAGGGCAGGAACATTCGATGACGGTGAGCCCCGACCCACCCGGGGCACCGTCTCGCAACCACGCCGCTGACATCCGTCCCACTCCTTGGTGACCCGGGGTGTGGGACGTTCCCCCTTTGTCTCTGGGACACCTGGGACAGCATCGTCTCGCGAGCCATCGGAAATGCTGAGTGACGCAGGGTCATCCGGTGAACCTGCTGATCACTCAGGGAGATTCCGATGAACCGACGCACTATGCGCAACGGTCTGGTGGCCGTGACGGCCGCCTTCGCGTTGCTGCCCACGGCGGCGCTCGCCGCCGCCGGCCCCCTGCCCCTGGGCATCACCGGGCGCACAAGGTGCACACCCCGGACGGGCGCCCCACGGGGCGCCACTGCGGGCCGGGCCACTCGAGCGACCAGGTGCATGGCCGTGTGGTCACGCCGAACGACCTGCCGCTCACGGTCCGCTCCGGACCGGGCACCGCATACCAGAAGATCGACAAGGTGCGTGACGGCAGGATCCTGGGGCTTGCCGCAAGAAGAACGGCACCAAGGTGCTCGGGGATGCCCGCTGGTACAAACTGGCCGGCCACCGCGGTTACATCTCCGCCCACTACGTCCGCACCTTCCGCCCCGTCCCGTGGTGCTGAACCCGCACTGACGGCGCTCCGTAGCGACGTCTGAACCATCCCCGGCTGCCCGCCTGTTCGCGGTCGCGAGCGGGCGGGCAGCCCGACCTCTAGGAGCATGTGATGACGCACCACACCATCCAGATGGGGCAGCCGGGCCGCAGAACCGTACTGGGGCTGGGGGCGGTGGCAGCACTGACCTTCCTGCCGCCGGGACGGGAAGCACACGCCTCCCCGGTCCCCGACCACAAGCTGCCCGCTCTGTCCGCAGCGGGTCTCCCCCTGCTCACGGGGCGGCTGCGGCACACCACCGTGCTGCAGTCGTTCGGATTCGACGAACCACGCGGCCACATCTATGCGCTGCAGATTGTGGAAGGCGGCGTCAGGCTGCCGGGAGAGAAGACGGCCCGTACGCATGCGGAGCGCGCGAAGAGTGGAGATCTCTGCCTGAACCGGCTGGCCATGGATGGCTCGCCGGCAGGTCACATGTATCTGAAGGGCTTCGGTCACGGAGGCGCGCTCGGCATCGAGGCGTCGGCCACGGCCGCCACGCTCTGGACGGAGTGGGACGCCAATCCCGCCTCCGGCTACGGGCGCGGAATCTGCCGCTTCCGCTTCACCGACGGCCGGATTCTGTCGCGCGCCGACAGCGGGCTCAGGGGCTATCGCCCGGTCCCCGGCTCCACCACCAACTACGCGGCACTCGACGCTCCGAAGCGGCGTCTGCTGCTGCGTTACAAGAAGAACGGAGCGCCGCGCTTCGCCCTGTACGACCTCGACCGGTTCCAAGCCGGAACCTACCGGCCACTGCTCGACATGGCACAGCCCGGAGCCGACTCGGGCCTGCCCTTCCAAGGCATGGCGCTGTACGGCAGCTTCGCGTACCAGCTTCTGGGCAGTGCCTACGGAGCGCGCAACCCCTCCTCTTCAGGCGGCAATACCCGGCTCTACCGGATCGACCTGCGCACCGGGCGCGTCGTGCACGAGCAGGTGGAACACACGGCTTTGCACTTGTCGCCGCGCGAGCCGGAGGGCCTGGCCGTGCTGCGCGAGGGGACGCCCCGGCTCTGCCTGGGCCTCACCGAAGGTCCGGTGGGTGGGCGCGGCTTCCGGCTGTACTACAAGGCGCTCAGCTGATCCCGTGCGGTCCCGCGCGACAGGACTGTCAGCCACCACAGATGGGTACACATCGTGCCATCAGTGATGAACCAGGCATCCTGGGTGACCGGTTGGCTCCGGTGTGCCCGGCCCTCCCGTAACGCAGAAGGGAAGCTGGGGGATGGAGGCTCATGTGGTGGCCCGCTGGCGGCCGTTGCCCGGCACGCTCGATCCTGCCTCGCGGCTCCTGGCGGAGCAGCTGCGCACCCTCAAGGAACAGACGGGGCTGAGCCTGGACGGCCTAGCCAGGCGGACTCCCTACAGCAGGTCCGCCTGGCACCGCTACCTCAACGGCGAGAAGCCGCCGCCGCGCGGATGCATCGAGTCACTGAGCGCGGTGGCGGGCGAGGATCCAGAACCACTGCTCGAGTTGTACGCCGATGCGCAGCTGGCTCGGACGGCAACGCTACCCGAGCCGACGGCCGACTCCGGCAACGCGCAACTTCCCGTCCATGCGGGGCGGATGCGGCGGACCCTGGGAGTGGCCGCGATGCTGATGGTACTGACCGCGCCCCTGGGCGCTGCTGCCTTCGCCCACCTCCCCGCCCACGCCGAGCGCGCACAACGAGAAGATCTGAACTCGCATCCAAGCCACTACGACGTTCGAGTGGGGCGGGATGGTCATGGTGCGTTGGGATGTGGGTGGAGCCGTCATGCACCCCATCCTGAGTGAGTTGGTGGGGCACTGCGGGGGGCGAGCGGGTAGGGCTTGGATGCTGCGGCGCCGTCTTCCCTCGTTTCGGCCGGGGGGTGCCCCTATGGGTTTCGTCAACCCGTGGGGGCGGGTTGGGGGTCGTAGAAGGTGCCGTCGCGGAGCATCGCGAAGAGCACGTCGGCCCAGCGTCGGGCGAGGCAGAGGAGTGCCTGGGTGTGATGTTTTCCCTGGGCGATTTCCTTGTCGTAGTACCCGCGATGCGGGGTCGGCCAGGGCGGCGAACGCGGACGCGTCGGCGGGGAGGACACCTCAGCCAAGTTGGCCAGGACGGGCCCGAACGGAACACCCCCGCGTCGGCGGGGAGGACCGCTGCGCCGAGCCCTGGCCCCACACCGCAGACTTCGCCGCGCGCCAACTTCTCGGGCGTCTGGCTGTCCCGGTATGAGTACTGCGCGAATGCCCTGGGCGCTCAATGCTGCAGAGTTCGCCGTCGAGTGGTTTTCAACACCTCAGGAGGCGGCTACCGCTGAGACGTTGGCCATTCGAACGGAACGCCCGCGGTACAACGATGCAGACAACTACGGCATCGTCTCCTTCGACGGCGCGGACTGGCCTACCCTTGCCGACAATATCCGCACCAGGGCCGTGAGGCTGGCCGAGCTGGTCCGGGCGGAGATCGACAGTGGCAAGTGGCCCGCCAACCACAGGATGCCGCCAGCACGAGAGATGGCTGCAGCGGCCTCCATTGGCGTTGGCGCTACGAAGCACGCCATCGACCTACTCCAACGGCAGCGCTACATCTACCACTACAAGGCCTTCGGGTTCTTCGTATGGGGGCGTTGAACTTGGCGCCGGTGTCGCTCACCTGACCCTCGACGTCTCCCTGGTCCCCGCCTGTTTCGCACGGGCGGGGCCTCGGCGTGCGCCCCCTTGCTGGAGTGCTGGCCTCCGTGGACGCTGCGCTCCTACCGCGAAACCTTGGGGGCTGGGGCATGGACTGTCCGGTAATCAAATCGGTGCATGTGAAACAACTGCGGGGGCACTGGTAGGACTTGCCGGCGGAGTCGCCGAACCGGATCCGGTTTGCGCCGCCGGATGAGCCGGATGTGCGGTAGTGGCTAGGCGTGCTGGCGATCGCGGCCGGTATCTACGCGGCGACGACGCGAAGCGTGGGCACGGGGCTCCTGATCGCGCTGGCCGGTCTGCTGTGGGGGGGGGGCGTGGATGGCGGCGCAGGTGCAGCGGTACCGGGTGGCGTTGGCGATCTACAACGCGTCGCTGATCTGCCTGGCGGAGTTCCGGACGTTCGTGCCGTGAGTCCATGACGAGGCGCCCCCGCGCCGGAGTCCCGGCCGGGGGCCTTTCGTCCGCTGCGGGATTTCGCTGTTGTCAGGGTGCTACGCCGCCGTGCCACGAGCAGGTGCCGCGGCCTGTCGAGTGGGAGACGGAGCCGTCTGAGCAGACCGTGACGGCCGGGGGCCGGGCCACGGCTGTGGCCGTCAATGTGGGCGTAGGCCACGCGGTAGGGGCGGCATAGTGTCCTGCTGCTGCGGATCGTGACGCTTCGGCATCGCGGACTTCCTGGCTGGCCTCAGCTTTGATCCGAGCCCAGCATTCGGCGAAGGTCCCGGGCGTTCCGTCGCCACAGTCTCGATCTGGCCCGTAGGGCGAGGCGATGGATTCTGTGTGAAGGGGGTCGGGGCTCCAGGTTTCCTGCGTCTGCGCAGGCGGTGACTGGTAGGCGCGGTGGTGGGCCCCGTGTTGACGATCCAAAATCCGATGGTGGCGACGACGGCGGCGAAGCCGAGGTAGCCGGCGACTGCGGCGCGCTCTCTTGACGTGGCCACGATTCCCCCCGGTGGTGGCTGGTGCTGATGGCGTCGTTACTCGAGGTAGGTCACCTGCAGCACAGTGATGGTCCTGGTTTGATATCCGACGAGCAGTACGGCGAATGCGTGTTCGGTGACGAGCATCCGCACGACCCCGTCATCCTCCCCGTAGGGCTGGGTGGCGGCGATGGGGCCGTGGCACGCGTCGGCTAACGCGAGGGTGAGGGTTTCGCTGGCGGCCGGGGGCATCGCCTCGTGGACGGCTTCGGCGGCGGGGTCGTATTTGAGGCGGTACATGGGCGCAGTTCACCCCTTCGTCGGACCGGCAGGACGGGGGGTGAAGGGCCCGGGTGACGGCGCAGAGCGTAGCAAGACGCCGACAGTGCGTGTCGGGCGTTCCGGGAATCAGGCCGCGCCGCGCGAGCGGATGCGCGCAGCGTCGGCGAGGACGCGATCGGTCGCGTCGATCCAGACGCCTGCCGGCTCTTCCCCGCGGGCCTCGGCGGCAGCGATCTCGCGACCGCGTTCGACGGCGGCGAAGGTGTCCTTGGCGATGCGCTCCCACTTCGCGAACACGGCGAGCAGTTGGTGCGCCGGCGCCCGGTTGATCTCGCCGAGGAAGCTCTGGGCCAGGGCAGGGTTACCGAGGGCGTCACGGATGGACTCGATCGTCCACAGCTGGTCGCTCATCCCGGCCTCCAAACGTTAACGGGCTAACGTTCAGGCTAGCGCGGATGCCGGTAAACCTACGGAAGTCACGTGACTTCCGTAGGTACGCCCCCGCGAATATGAGCCCCCGCGTCGGATCCCGGCCGGGGGCGTTAGCGTGTCACGCCTGCTGCTCGCCGAGATTCGCGGCGTGCCCCATTTAGCCGTATTGCGGTGTCGGGCGGTGCGGTGCGGCGTTAGGTGCGTATGAGCCGGAGTCGCAGGTTGAGGGATCTGTCAGGGCCTCAGGCGTTCGATCAGCTGCGGGCGCAGTTGGCTCGTGCCGCTGCCGGGGTGGCCAGGGAGAAGGTGCCGCGGCAGAGGGCGATCGAGGCGGCGCTTCGTCCGACGTGTCCGGAGCCGGATGGCGTCCGCGGTGAGGCGGGCACGCCAGGTTCGAGCTGAGGTCATCACTCGCCCGTCTTCTCCAGGGGCCAGCGCACGTCGTCGGCGGAACACCCCCGCGTCGGCGGTGAGGACCGGATCAGCGCGCGCCGCCGACCGGATCCGATCGGAACACCCCCGCGTCGGCGGGGAGGAGAAGTCATCGCCCTGGATCGGCTTGTTCAAGAACGGAACACCCCCGCGTCGGCGGGGAGGACTTGAGACACGAGGCATGGCAGGGCTTCCCCGACGGAACACCCCCGCGTCGGCGGGGAGGACGGGACCTCGGCCTGCACGTGCTCAGTCCAGAACGGAACACTCCCGCGTCGGCGGGGAGGACTCGACCGCCGTCACGAAGGGCACGCTCGTAGGCGGAACACCCCCGCGTCGGCGGGGAGGACATCGGGGGAGAGGCCAACGTGGCGGGCAAGAACCGAACACCCCCGCGTCGGCAGGGAGGACCTCGCGGCCGGGCTGGTGCCTGGCGCCTACCACGGAACGCCCCCGCGTCGGCGGGGAGGACGAGGGTTTCGGATCAACGCCGTTGTTCTGGTCCGGAACACCCCCGCGTCGGCGGGGAGGACGCACGCGATCCCGTGCTGTTCGAGGACGAGGAGTTCGCCGGTCTGTATCCCTCGGACGGCAGGCCGGGGCTGTCGCCGGGGCAGCTGGCGCTGGTGTCGGTGCTGCAGTTCGCGGAGAACCTTTCCGACCGGGCGGCAGCGGACGCGGTGCGGACCAGGATCGACTGGAAGTGCGCGCTGGGCCTGGAGCTGGACGATCCCGGGTTCGATTACTCGGTGCTGTGCGAGTTCCGGGCCCGGCTGGCCGGGGACGGCGCCGCCGATCGGCTGCTGGAGGTCATGCTTCAGCGTCTGAAAGAGGCCGGACTGCTCAAGCCCGGCGGGCGGCAGCGCACTGACGCCA
>NZ_JBEZKJ010000148.1:0-1121 GCF_040651675.1 Streptomyces sp. NPDC048415
ACGCCCGGTTACATTCCGAACCCGGAAGCTAAGCCTCACAGCGCCGATGGTACTGCAGGGGGGACCCTGTGGGAGAGTAGGACGCCGCCGAACAAATTTTGAGGACCCCTGGTCCCAGCGACTCGCTGGGACCAGGGGTCCTTTTTTGTTTGTTTTTACGAAGCGCGCCGGGTACCCGGCTGCGCGAGAATGACTTGCAGTACCGAAGACAGGAGTCACCCATGTCCACCAACTCTCCCGACGAGCGACCGGAGCGCGACCAGCGCCGCCGGGACAGTGGTGACCGCGGCGGCTACCGCGGGGGCCCGCGCCGGGACAACGACCGCGGTGGGTACGACCGTGGCGGCTCAGGCCGGCGCGACGATCGCCGTGACGACCGGCGTGAAGGCGATCGCGGTGGTGACCGCGGCGGCGATCGAGGCGGTGACCGCGGCGGCTTCCGTCGCGATGACAACCGGCGTGATGACCGTCGTGACGACAACCGTGGCGGTGGCGGCTTCCGTGGCCGCGACGACCGGCGCGAGGGGGACCGCGGGGGCCGCCCGCCGTTCCGACGTGACGACCGCCCCAGCGGGCCGCGTCGTGACGATCGCCCCAGCGGGCCGCGTCGCGACGACCGCGGGGACCGTGGCGTCCGCCGCGAGGGGGACCGTCCGGCCTTCCGTCGCGACGACCGCCCCAGCACCCCGCGCCGCGATGACGACCGTGGCGGTTTCCGCCGGGACGACCGTCGTGACAGCGGTGACCGTGGCGGCTTCCGCCGCGACGACAGCCGTGGCGGTGGCGGCGGTTTCCGTGGTCGCGACGACCGCAGGGACGACCGGCGCGACGATCGTCCTAGCACTCCGCGCCGCGATGACGACCGTGGCGGTTTCCGCCGGGACGATCGGCGTGACAGCGGTGACCGCGGTGGCTTCCGCCGCGACGACAGCCGTGGCGGTGGCGGCGGTTTCCGTGGTCGCGACGATCGCCGTGACGACCGTCGCGACGATCGTCGGGGTGACGACCGTGGCGTCCGCCGCGAGGGGGACCGTCCGGCCTTCCGCCGCGACGACCGCCCCAGCACCCCGCGCCGCGATGACGACCGTGGCGGTTTCCGTCGCGACGACCGTCGTGACAGC
>NZ_JBEZKJ010000148.1:1221-14128 GCF_040651675.1 Streptomyces sp. NPDC048415
GGTGACCGTGGTGGCTTCCGTCGCGACGACCGCCCGAGTGCCCCGCGCCGCGATGACGACCGTGGCGGTTTCCGTCGCGATGACCGTCGTGACAGCGGTGACCGTGGTGGCTTCCGTCGCGACGACCGCCCGAGTGCCCCGCGCCGCGATGACGACCGTGGCGGTTTCCGTCGCGATGACCGTCGTGACAGTGGCGACCGCGGTGGCTTCCGCCGCGATGACAGCCGCGGCGGCGACTTCCGGCGTGACGACAGCCGGGGCGGCGACCGTCCGGCCTTCCGGCGCGATGATCGCCGAGACGATCGCCGTGACGACAGCCGGGGCGGCGGTTTCCGTGGTCGTGACGACCGCGGACGCGGCGGCCCCCCTCGTGACGACAGGGGCGGGCGCCCCGGTGGCTTCCGCGGCCGGGACGACCGCGGTGGCGACGACCGGCGCGGTGGCGGCCGTTTCCGCGACGAGCGAGACCGGGACCGGGAGCCGATCAAGCGGCTGCCGATCCCCGATGACGTCACGGGCGAGGAGATCGACAAGGACGTACGGCAGGAGCTGCAGAGCCTGCCGAAGGGGCTTGCCGAGGATGTCTCCAGGAACCTGGTGATGGTCGCCCGGCTCATCGACGAGGACCCTGAGGGAGCGTACGCGTACTCGAAGATCGCCCTGCGACTGGCGTCGCGCGTCGCCGCCGTACGCGAGGCGGCCGGTTTCGCCGCGTACGCGAACCAGAAGTTCAGCGAGGCTCTCGCCGAGTTCCGGGCCGCGCGCCGGATGACCGGCAGCGTCGAGCTGTGGCCCGTCATGGCGGACTGTGAGCGCGGTCTTGGGCGGCCCGAGAAGGCGCTGGAGATGGCCGGTGCACCCGAGGTGCCGAAGCTGGACAAGGCCGGACAGGTCGAGATGCGGCTCGTGGCGGCCGGTGCGCGGCGGGACATGGGGCAGCTTGAGGCGGCCATCGTGACCCTCCAGAGCCCCGAGCTCGCCTCGAACTCCGTGCAGCCCTGGACTGCCCGACTGCGCTACGCGTACGCCGACGCGCTTCTCGCAGCCGGCCGTGAGGGCGAGGCGCGCGAGTGGTTCGCGAAGGCCGTCGAGTCCGACAAGGACGGCAGCACCGACGCCTCCGACCGGCTTGCGGAAATGGACGGTGTCGAGTTCGTCGACGCGCTCGTCGAGGATGAGGACGAGAGCGAGCCGGCGCCCCAGACCAAGGCCGAGACCCAGGACGAGGCCGCGGACGTCCTCGACGTCGACGTCGAGGACGAGGACGAAGACGAAGACGAGACCGACGTCGAAGCCGAAGCCGAAGCCGAGGCCCCGAAGGCCGCGCAGACGCCGGTCGACACCGACGGCGACGACGAGGACGACGCTCCGCAGAGCTGACGTCAGAACTGAACGTCAGAGCTGACGTCAGGCGCACGAAGAGAACACACGGGCGGCGGGATTCCGGAAGGAGTTCCGCCGTCCGTGGGCGTTTCAGAACGTGAGCGCTCGCAGCACAAGTCCGGACGCCGGCTTTGGGCCGAACGATGTCGACTTGCGGGGCATCGTGACGCCCTGGCGGGCGAGGTCGCGTACGACCTCCTCGCGGACCGGGTGCATGAGGACGGCCGTACCGCCGTCGTGCTCCGCCTTCTCGACCGTGGCGGTCGTGTCGTGGATGTACGCGATGTGCGCGGGGGAGTCCTCGGGGATGCCCCACACATGGTCCAGGAGGGTCGCGTGCAGGACGGTCGCGTCCAGGGTGCGCCATGCCTCGGGGCGGTCGGCCGGGATCGTACGGGCGAGGAGGTCCGGGTCGGGGCGGTCGACCAGGTGGAAGGCGCCGTCGCCGGCAAGGAGGAAGGCGTTTCCCTCGGCGGCCGATACGGAGAGGGCGTCCAGGGCCTCGGAGAGGGGCACGTCGAGGCGGCGTACGCGGAAGGAGTCCCCCAGGGCGGCCAGCGCGTCGGCGACGGGCAGGCGGTGCAGAAGGCGGTGGATGGCGCGGACGCGCAGCGGATAGCGCGCTGTGTCCACCAGGAGGACCAGGCCGTAGTCCCAGGGGCTGGGGGAGGGGTGCTCGGCGCGCAGCCGCAGATAGGTGGCCCAGCGGTGGTGGCCGTCGGCGATGAGTGCCTGGTGGTGGCCGAGATCTGTCCGGATCTCCGCCAGCCCGGCGGGATCCGTGATCGCCCACAGACGGTGGCTGTAGCCGTCCTCCGTGGTGGTCGACAGCAGCGGCGGCCGTTCGACGGTGCGCTCGACGACGGCGGCCGTGCCGGTCCGTGAACCGTTGCTGCGGTAGGTCAGCAGCAGGGGTTCGAGGTTGGCGGAGGTGGCGCGCATCAGGGCCGCGCGGTCCGCGATGACGTGCGGCATGACGTCCTCGTGCGGGAGGACGACACCGTCCGACGGCTCCGAGAGGCGCAGGGTGCCGATGACGCCGCGTTGCAGGAGGTCCCCGTAGCGCTGCTCGTACACGTACAGGCCGGGCTCGGGGTCGGTCGTCAGGACGCCTTCCGACAGCCAGCGGCGCAGGGTTTCGGCCGCCTGCTCGTTGCGGGCTGCGGGGGTGCCGTCCTGGGGGAGGATCAGCCGGACGATGTTGTGCGGGTCGGCGGATTCGAGCTCGAGCAGACCGTCGGGCCGTACGACGACGTCGTACGGCGGGGATGTCACGGCGGCCAGGCTGCCGACCCGGTCGGGGTCGTAGCGCAGGCCCCGGAACGGGGTCAGTTCGAGGCCGCTGCGCGCCGGGGTCTCTACCGCGGGACCTGCATAGTTCATTGAGGCATCGTAAGTGTGTCAGTGGCATGCGCGATGATCGGGGGAAAGGGATCGAACGAGGAGCGATGTGTAATGAGCCAGACCGTCAGGACACGGCCCGAGGGCAGTGGCCAGGCCCTGAGCGAGGCGTACGACACGGCGCTGCTCGATCTGGACGGGGTGGTGTACGCGGGGGGTATCGCGATCGCGTACGCCGTTGACTCCCTCCGCACGGCGCGCGCGGGCGGAATGCATCTCGCGTACGTCACGAACAACGCGCTGCGGACGCCGGATGCGGTGGCCGGGCATCTCACGGAGCTGGGGATACCGACGGAGGCGTCGGACGTCATCACCTCCGCGCAGGCCGCGGCCCGGCTCATCAGTGAGCAGGTGCCCGTCGGTGCGCGTGTGCTGGTCATCGGCGGTGAGGGGCTGAGGGTCGCGCTGCGCGAGCGCGGCCTTGAGCCGGTCGAGTCGGCGGACGACGATCCGGCGGCGGTCGTCCAGGGGTTCGGCGGACCGGACCTGCGCTGGGGGCGCTTCGCGGAGGCGTGTTACGCCATCGCGCGCGGGGTGCCCTGGTTCGCGTCCAACACCGATCTGACGATCCCGAGTGCGCGCGGGATCGCTCCCGGCAACGGCGCGGCGGTGGAGGTCGTACGCATCGTCACCGGCGCCGAGCCGCAGGTGGCGGGCAAGCCGCTGCCGCCGATGCACCGCGAGACGATTCTGCGGACCGGGGCGAAGCGCCCGCTGGTGGTCGGCGACCGGCTGGACACGGACATCGAGGGCGCGTTCAACGGTGAGGTGGACTCACTGCTCGTGCTGACCGGCGTGACGGACGGCGCGCAGCTGCTCGCCGCACCGCCGCAGCACCGGCCGACGTACGTGGACGCCGATCTGCGCGGTCTGCTCACCGGCCAGCCCGAGGTCGCCGAGGCGGGCGACGGGTTCCGCTGCGGCGGCTGGACGGCGACGGCCGGGAGCGAGCGGCTGGCGCTGGAGGGAGACGGCGAGGCCCTCGACGGGCTACGGGCGCTGTGTGCGGCGGCGTGGACGGTGGCCGGCGAGGGTAGCTGCGAGCTGGACGGGGGGAAGGCGCTGGCGCGGCTGGGGCTCTGAACCGGAGGCTGGGCACTCGGCGGCGCTGACATGGCATGGTGTGCCGCTCGTCGGAGCCGACGCGGGATGGTGTGCCGCTCGTCGGAGTCGATGCGGGATGGTGTGCCGCTCGTCGGAGTCGACGCGGGATCGAGTCGAGATGCGAGGGTAGGCTAACCTAACCTCGTGTTGGTCGACAGTCCTCCCGAACAACGCGCGGAGACCGCCCCCGCGCCCCCAACCCGCCGAGTGATACGGGCCGTTGGGCTCCTCGCCTCCGTGGGAGTCCTGCTGCTTGTCGCACTGGCGAGCATCGCGATCGGCGCGAAAGCGCTGCCGCTGGACCAGGTCTGGCACGGCCTGTTCCACGACTCTGGGACGTACGCCGATGTCGTGGTCGGTGACCGGGTCTCCCGTACCGTCCTCGGACTGCTGGCCGGCGCCGCCCTCGGGCTGTCCGGTGCGGTTCTCCAGGCGCTCACCCGCAATCCGCTGGCCGACCCGGGGCTGCTGGGGATCAACGCGGGCGCGTCCGCCGCGGTCGTCACCGCCATCACGTATTTCGGTGTCACGTCTTTGAGCGGCTATGTCTGGTTCGCCTTCTTCGGCGCGGCGGCGGTCGGGGCGCTGGTCTGGTTCCTGGGCGGCAGCCGGGGTGCGACGCCGGTGCGGCTCGCGCTCGCGGGTACGGCGATCAGCGCGGCGCTGTACGGCTATCTGCAGGCCGTGATGATCACGGACGACGCGGCGCTCGGCAAGATGCGCTTCTGGACAGTCGGCTCGCTCGCCTCGGCCACCGACTCCACCATCAAGCAGGTGCTGCCGTTCCTGGCCGTCGGCACGATTCTCGCGCTGGCCCTCGCCCGGCCGCTGAACGCGGTGGCCATGGGCGACGACACGGCCCGCGCGCTCGGCGCCAACCTGAACCGCGCCCGTGCGCTGTCCATGGCCGCCGCGACCGTCCTGTGCGGCGCCGCGACCGCCGCCTGCGGTCCGATCGTGTTCGTCGGGCTGATGGTTCCGCACGTCGTACGGTCCTTCACGGGACCCGATCTGCGCTGGATCCTCCCTTACGCCACCGTCCTGTCACCCGTGCTGCTGCTCGGTGCCGATGTCCTCGGGCGGATGGTCGCCAGACCCGCGGAGCTGCAGGTCGGCATCGTCACCGCGGTTCTGGGCGGCCCGGTCTTCATCTTTCTCGTACGACGGCGGAGGACGGCGCAGCTGTGACGACCACACGAATCCGAGCCGTTCGCACCCCCGGTGGACTGTCCGTCCGGCTCGACGTCCGGGCGTTCGTCGTCGTCGCGCTGCTGCTGGTGACCGCGCTCACCGCGAGCGTGGTGCTGATCGGCACCGGTGATTTCCCGATACCGGCCGTCGACGTCCTCAAGACGCTGGTCGGCAGCGGCAACGCGAGCCAGGAGTTCATCGTCAACGATCTGCGGCTGCCGCGGGTCCTCGTCGGTCTGCTGGTGGGTGCCTCGCTGGGGCTCGGAGGGGCGCTCTTCCAGTCCATCTCCCGCAATCCGCTGGGCAGTCCGGACGTGCTCGGCCTCGGGCAGGGCTCGACCGCCGGCGCGCTCATCATGATCGTGCTGTTCTCGGGAAGCGCCACCCAGGTCGCCCTAGGGGCGCTCGTAGGTGGGCTGGTGACCGGACTCGCCATCTATCTGCTCGCTTGGAAGCGGGGAGTGCACGGTTATCGACTGGTCCTGGTCGGTATCGGCGTCTCCGCGATCGTCACGGCGGTCAACGGCTATCTGCTCACCAAGGCCGACATCGTCGACGCGGCCCGCGCGGTCGTCTGGATGACCGGCTCGCTGGGCGGCCGGGACTGGGCGCAGGTCTGGCCGCTGCTCATCATGTGCGCCGTTCTCGTACCGCTCGTCCTCGGCAACGCGCGGGCGCTGCGCATGATGGAGATGGGTGACGACGTCTCGTACGCCCTCGGAGTGCGCGTCGAGCGGACGCGGCTGCTGCTGATGCTGGCCGCCGTACTGCTGACCGCGGGCGCCACCGCAGCCGCGGGACCGGTCGGCTTCGTGGCGCTGACCGCGCCGCAGTTGGCCCGGCGGCTGACCCGATCGCCCGGACCGAACCTGGTGCCGTCGATGTGCATGGGCGCGACCCTGCTGATCGTCGCCGACTGGGCCTCCCAGCGGGCCTTCGGCGCCGACCAGTTGCCCGTCGGTGTCGTGACGGGAGTCCTTGGCGGAATCTATTTGCTGTGGCTCCTTGTCACCGAGCGCAAGGCGGGCCGGATATGAACACCAACGGGCCGGATAGGAATACCAAGAGGAGCGCTACGACTGTGAACCGCCTGTCCGCCGACAACGTCACCCTCGGCTACGACCAGCGCGTCATCGCCCAGAAGCTGTCGGTGGAGATCCCTGACAACTCCTTCACGGTCATCGTCGGCCCGAACGCCTGCGGCAAGTCCACGCTGCTGCGCGCCCTCTCGCGGATGCTGAAGCCCTCCGACGGACGGGTGCTGCTCGACGGGCAGGTCATTCAGTCGATGCCCGCGAAGAAGGTGGCCCGCACGCTCGGCCTGCTGCCGCAGTCGTCGATCGCGCCGGACGGGATCACGGTCGGCGACCTGGTCGGCCGGGGCCGCTACCCGCACCAGGGGCTGCTGCGCCAGTGGTCGGCGGAGGACGAGCGGGTGGTCCAGGAATCGATGGCGTCGACCGGCGTCGCCGAACTCGCCGATCGCTATGTCGACGAATTGTCGGGCGGTCAGCGCCAGCGCGTGTGGATCGCGATGGCGCTCGCGCAGCAGACCCCGCTGCTGCTGCTTGACGAACCGACGACCTACCTCGACATCCAGCACCAGATCGATGTGCTCGACCTGTGCGCCGAACTCCACGAGGAACAGGGCCGGACCCTGGTCGCCGTGCTGCACGACCTCAACCACGCCGCCCGGTACGCCACCCACCTCATCGCCCTGCGCGACGGCGAGGTCATCGCCGAGGGCACGCCGAACGACATCGTCACGGCCGAACTGGTCGAGGACGTCTTCGGGCTGCGCTGCCAGGTCATCGACGACCCGGAGACGGGGACGCCGCTCGTGGTGCCGGCGGCCCGCAAGGCACGCGCGGTGGCAGCGGCGGCTACAGAAGGGTCCTGAGCCGGAACAGGTCGCGCAGACCCGCCTCCAGCTTCACCCGGCCCGAGCCCCAGGCCTTCGCGAAGTTCAGGTGGCCGTTCACCATCGAGACCAGATCGTCGCCCTTCATGGTGAGCCGGATCTGGGCTCTCTCGGGCGGCGGGCCCTGGAGCGTCTCGAGCACCTCGATCCGGCCGTCCTTGAGACGGCCCACGAAGGTGATGTCCAGGTCAGTTATACGGCAGCTCAGCGAACGGTCCAGGGCCGCAGCGCTGCGTACGTCCCCCTCAGCGCCCGCAAGGTTGTCCGAGAGCTTTTCGAGTGCGGTGCGGCACTCCTCAATCGTCGCCATCGTGATCGACGGTACCGCAGCGCTTCGCGGTAGCGTCGGGGCATGAGCGACTCAGTTCCCAAGGCCGAGGTCCCGCCGGAGGCGGCGGTCGCGGAGCCCGCACGCGAGCCGGCGGAGCCGCGGACCGCGGCCGAACCCACGTACGACCCCGCCGCCCCGGCCCCGCTGAACGTCCCCCGCACGCCCACCGGCAACGCCGACGCCGACGCCCAGCTCGACCGACTGGCCGACGCCGACCACCTCGCCACGGACGGACACCTCGAGGTGTACGAGGATGTACACAGGGGGCTGCGCGACGCGCTCACCGCGCTCGACGCCCGCCCGGGACCTCCGGCGCCCCCTTCGCCGTACGACCGCAGGAGCTGAACCGAACGTGGCAGGAGTGGCACGCCGCCGCCTCGACGCCGAGCTGGTCCGCCGGAAGCTCGCCCGCTCGCGCGAGCACGCCGGCCAGCTGATCGCCGCCGGAAGGGTCACCGTCGGCAAGACCCTCGCGATCAAGCCCGCCACACAGGTGGAGACCGCGGCCGCGATCGTGGTCACCCAGGACGACAGCGACCCCGACTACGTCTCGCGCGGCGGACACAAGCTCGCGGGCGCCCTGAAGGCCTTCGTGCCGCAGGGACTGAAGGTCGAGGGGCGGCGGGCGCTGGACGCCGGAGCGTCCACCGGCGGCTTCACCGACGTCCTGCTGCGCGCGGGCGTCGCGCACGTCCTGGCCGTCGATGTCGGCTACGGTCAACTCGCCTGGTCCCTGCAGAGCGATGAACGCGTCACCGTCAAGGACCGTACGAACGTACGCGAGTTGACGTTGGAGGCGATCGATGGGGAGCCCGTGGACCTTGTTGTCGGGGATCTGTCCTTCATCCCGCTCGGACTGGTGCTGCCCGCCCTGGTGCGGTGCGCGGCGCCGGACGCCGACCTGGTGATGATGGTCAAGCCGCAGTTCGAAGTGGGGAAGGAACGGCTGGGGAGCGGCGGTGTCGTACGCAGCCCCGAACTGCGCGCAGAGGCCGTGCGCGCGGTGGCCGAGCGAGCCCGGCAGCTGGGGCTCGGAGTGCAGGGTGTGACCGCGAGCCCGTTGCCCGGACCCTCGGGCAATGTCGAGTACTTTCTGTGGCTGCGGGCCGGGGCACCCGAACTCGACCCGGCCGACGTTGACCGTGCAGTGGCGGAGGGGCCGCGTTGACACAGACCCGAGCTCGTACTGTTTTCCTGCTGGCCCACACCGGGCGGCCGGCAGCCATCCGCAGCGCCGAGCTGGTCGTCCAGGGGCTGCTGCGCTCCGGGATCGGCGTACGGGTCCTGGAGGCGGAGGCCGCCGACCTGCCGCTGCCGGCCGAGGTGCAGCTGGTCAAGGAGGCGACCCCGCAGTGCCTCGACGGCTGCGAACTGCTGATCGTGCTCGGCGGTGACGGCACCCTGCTGCGCGGCGCCGAGTTCGCCCGCGCCTCCGGCGTGCCGATGCTCGGCGTCAACCTGGGCCGCGTCGGCTTCCTCGCGGAGGCCGAGCGCGACGACCTCGACAAGGTCGTCGACCGGGTCGTCACCAAGGCGTACGAGGTCGAGGAGCGCATGACCGTCGACGTCGTCGTGCACCGCAACGGCGACATCGTGCACACCGACTGGGCGCTGAACGAGGCAGCCGTGCAGAAGGTGTCCGCCGAGAAGCTCCTCGAAGTCGTCCTGGAGATCGACGGGCGGCCCGTCACCGGGTTCGGCTGCGACGGCATCGTCTGCGCCACCCCGACCGGATCGACGGCGTACGCCTTCTCCGCCGGCGGTCCGGTGGTGTGGCCGGAGGTCGAAGCGCTGCTCATGGTGCCGATCAGCGCGCACGCGCTGTTCGCGAAGCCGCTGGTGACCTCGCCGGACTCCGTGCTCGCCGTGGAGGTGCTCCCGCACATTCCGCCGGGCGTGCTGTGGTGCGACGGGCGGCGGACCCTGGAGCTGCCGCCGGGAGCGCGGGTGGAGGTACGGCGGGGGGCGGTGCCGGTGCGGCTCGCTCGGCTGCACCACGCGTCGTTCACCGACCGGCTGGTGGCGAAGTTCGCGCTGCCGGTCTCCGGGTGGCGCGGAGCACCGCATTAGGAGCGGAGCACCGCTTTAGGCGTACGGCTCAGGCGTACGAATTGGACGTAAGGCCCAGGCGTTCGACTTGGACATACGGCTCAGGCGTACGGCGGCTTGTGCGGCGGCCCACTCCCGCGGGTGACAACGGCCTCTTTGTGGGGCCTTGTCACCTGCGCCTTCGCGGCAGCGGGGCGGGGCCCGTCGCACAGCCGGGCCCCGACCTCGTAAGGTCGTGTCCGTGTTGGAGGAGATGCGGATACGGTCGCTCGGAGTCATCGACGACGCGGTCGTCGAGCTGTCGCCAGGCTTCACCGCCGTGACCGGTGAGACCGGTGCGGGCAAGACGATGGTGGTCACCAGCCTCGGGCTGCTGCTGGGCGGGCGCGCGGACCCGGCCCTCGTGCGGATCGGCGCCAAGAACGCGGTCGTGGAGGGGCGGATCGCCCTACCCGCGGGCGGGACGGCCGTCGTACGGGCCGAGGAGGCCGGAGCCGAGCTCGACGACGGGGCGTTGCTGATCAGCCGTACCGTTTCGGCCGAGGGGCGCTCGCGGGCGCACCTGGGCGGGCGCTCGGTGCCGGTGGGCGTGCTGGCCGAGCTCGCCGACGAGCTGGTCGCCGTGCACGGCCAGACCGATCAGCAGGGGCTGCTCAAACTGTCCCGGCAACGGCAGGCGCTCGACCGGTACGCCGGGGACGCCGTCGCCGTGTCCCTCGCCAAGTACACGGGCGCCTACCGACGGCTTCGGGCGATCTCGGCGGAGCTGGACGAGATCACCACGCGCGCGCGGGAGCGGGCCCAGGAAGCCGACATGCTGCGCTTCGGACTCGACGAGATCGCGGCGGTCGAGCCGCGCGCCGGCGAGGACGTCGAGCTGGCGGCCGAGGCCGAGCGCCTCGGGCACGCGGAGGCGCTCGCGTCCGCCGCCACGGCCGCGCACGCCGCGCTCGCGGGCAATCCCGAGGACCCGGAGGGGATCGACGCCACGACGCTCGTCGCGGGTGCGCACCGGGCTCTGGAGGCCGTACGGTCCCACGACTCCGCGCTCGCCGCGCTGTCCGCGCGGATCGGCGAGATCGGGATTCTGCTCGGTGACGTGGCGGGCGAGCTCGCGGGGTACGCCGACGATCTCGACGCCGATCCGCTGCGGCTCGCGGCGGTCGAGGAGCGCCGGGCTTCGCTCACCCAGCTGACCCGGAAGTACGGCGAGGACATCAACGCCGTACTGGCATGGGCCGAGCAGAGTGCCGCGCGGCTCACCGAGCTCGACGGCGACGACGAGCGGCTCGATGAACTCACCGGCGAGCGGGACGCGTTGCGGAGCGAACTGGGCGGGCTGGCCCAGGCGTTGACGGACGCCCGTACGGAGGCCGCCGAGCGGTTCGCCGCCGCGGTGACCGCCGAGCTGGCCTCGCTCGCCATGCCGCACGCGCGCGTGTCCTTCGAGATCCGGCAGACAGACGACCCGGAGGGTGTGGAGGTCGCCGGCCGTACGGTGGCCTACGGCCCGGCGGGCGTCGACGAGGTCGAGCTGCTGCTCGCGCCGCACCCCGGGGCTCCGCCGCGGCCCATCGCCAAGGGGGCGTCGGGCGGTGAGCTGTCTCGCGTGATGCTCGCGGTGGAGGTCGTCTTCGCGGGGACGGACCCGGTGCCGACGTATCTCTTCGACGAGGTGGACGCGGGCGTCGGCGGCAAGGCCGCGGTCGAGATCGGGCGGCGGCTGGCCCGGCTCGCCAAGACCGCGCAGGTGGTCGTGGTGACGCATCTTCCGCAGGTGGCCGCGTTCGCCGACCGGCAGTTGCTGGTCGAGAAGACCAACGACGGGTCGGTGACCCGGTCCGGAGTGAAGGTCCTCGAGGGCGAGGACCGCATCCGTGAGCTGTCCAGGATGCTCGCGGGGCAGGAGGACTCGCAGACGGCCCGGGCTCATGCGGAGGAGTTGCTGGCGGCGGCTCGCGGGGACGCGTAGGTGCGGGGGTTTCTCCGCCGCTGCGCTGCGAGGCTTTGACCGCTCCGCGGTCCGGGCTTCGCGGTCCGGGCTTCGCGGTCCGGGCCTCGCGGTCCGGGCCTCGCCGCTCCACGGCGGACTCGCTCCCGCTCGCCCCGTTTCGACCGCTCCGCGGTCCCGGTAGCCGGCCCGTTCCGCGGGCCTCCTAGGGTTGATCACATGATCATGCGTTGGCGTCGGAGTTTCGTATTCGGTACTGCCGCGGCGCTCACGCGCGCGAGTATCGCCGCCCTGCGCTCCAACCCGCCGGGCGGCTCGGCCCGTTGGGAGCGCGAGAACTACGCCGGGCGCGGCGTCGACCTCTACGCGGGGCCCGCGGTTGCCGTGGGAGCGGCGCTCGGGGCCGCGCGGGTCCGTCCTGCGGCCGGGTTCGCGATCGCCGCCGCCGGTGCGTGTGGCGCGTACGACGATGTCGTGGGAGTGGATGACCCCCGGCGCGGGTTCCGGGCGCACCTTGGGGCGCTGCGTGACGGTGAAGTGACCAGCGGGGCGGTCAAGTTGTTCGGGATCTCGGCGGCTGGGCTGGTGGCGGGAGCGATGCTCAAGGAGCGGCCCCTGGACAAGCTGCTCGCGGGGGTCGTGATCGCCGGGACCGCGCATTTCGTCAATCTCGTGGACGTGAGGCCCGGGCGGGCAGCCGGCGCCGTGCTCGGCTTGGGCGCGCCGGGGTTGCTGCGCGGTGGGGCCGCGGGGCAGCTGTCCGCCGCGGCGATCGGGGCCACCGCGGCCGTGCTGCGAGAGGACCTCGGCGAGCGCGGGATGATCGGCGACACCGGTGCCCATGCCCTCGGCGCGGCCCTGGGCACCGCCATCGCCGTGGGCAACGGCCGGGCGGGACTTGTCGCCCACGCGGCTGCGCTGGTGGCCGCGACGGTGTACGGGGAGAAGGTCAGCGCGACGGCGCGGACGATGGGGGGCTGGGCGCGCGCCGTGCGCTGAGTGGCGCCGGTGCGCCGCCTCGCGGCCCGGAGTGGACCCGCGGCATCGCCCGCACCGTGTCGCGGCGCGCGCTTTGCCCGCGGCGCGTATGCCTTGCCCGGCCGCGTGCGCTCTGCCCTGCGGCGTGTGCCTCACCGGGCGGCATGCACTGTGTCGTGCGGGGTGTGCTGTGCCGGGCTGTGGGCGTCGTGTCGTGCGGGGTGCTCTGCCGGGCTGCCGGCGCTGTGTCGTGCGGGGTGTGCCCTGCCCGGCTGCCTGCGCTTTGCCCCGCGGCGTGTGCCTTGGGGTGCCGTGGGCTTGGTGGGTCTGCGTGCCTTGGCGTGATGTGTGCGCCCCGCTCTGCCTGGGCGTGCGCCGTGCCGCACGGCGACCCGACCGGCTGCGGCTGCTCGAGCGGCGGGTCGCCAAGGCCGCCGCCGTCGTCCTCGGTACGTCCTCGGACCTGGTGCACCGGGCGCGCAGCGGAGGAGCGCGGGACGCACGGCTCGCCGCCGTGGCCTTCCCCGCGCCGCGCACGCCCGTCGAACTGGTCGGGGGGGGGGGGCCCCCCGGGCCCCGCCCGGCCCCGCAACCACCC
>NZ_JBEZKJ010000149.1:0-13760 GCF_040651675.1 Streptomyces sp. NPDC048415
CGCCGGGGGTGTTTTCGCCCCTTCCGCCCCTACCCGTCCCCTATCTAGGGGGCTCCGCCCCCCAGGCCCCCCGTATCGCGCTTCGCGCTCGTCCTCAAACGCCGGACGGGCTAAAACCCTTCTCAGCCACGGCCTGTAACCTCGTTGAACCGCACACTTGTGACCTGAAGGAGCCAACCCGTGAGCCAGCGCACCCTCGTCCTGCTCAAGCCCGACGCCGTTCGTCGCGGTCTGACAGGCGAGATCATCAGCCGTATCGAGCGCAAGGCGGGCTGGCAGATCACCGCGCTGGAGCTGCGGACGCTGGACCAGGACACGCTGGAGCAGCACTACGGCGAGCACAAGGGCAAGCCGTTCTACGAGCCGCTCGTCGCCTTCATGGCCTCGGGCCCGGTCGTCGCGCTCGTCGTCGAGGGTGAGCGGGTCATCGAGGGCGTGCGCGCACTTGCTGGACCGACCGACCCGATCGCCGCCGCGCCCGGCTCCATTCGCGGCGACTTCGGGGTGATCGTCCGCGAGAACCTGATCCACGCCTCCGACTCCGAGGAGTCCGCCGAGCGTGAGCTGAAGATCTTCTTTCCGGGCCGTGTCTGAGCGTACGGACGGTAGTTTTTGAGAATTTTTCTGAGGGTGCGTCAGCGCCACTTGGGTGCCTGACCTGGGACGGCCGTGGTAATTCCGGCCGTCCCGTGGCATATGCGTGCCGATCGGGGGAACGAGTGCCCCCGATGGCCCGTCTCCACAAGCGAGGCGGTCCATCATCTGCTGACAATGGCGAAGACCCTCGCGCAGTGTTCGGGAAGGCGCGTCTACGATGGAAGCCTTCACGTCACTGCACCCACTTCGCCGTTCCTAAAAAGCCGTCAAAGCTCCACTTGGGGAAGGCCAGACGAATCCTGATGGGGAACTCAATGTCGTTCATCGGCCGTGACATGGCTGTCGACCTCGGGACCGCCAACACGCTGGTGTACGTCAGGGGTCGCGGGATCGTACTCAACGAGCCGTCCGTCGTCGCGATCAACACCAACACCGGTGGCATCCTCGCGGTCGGCGCGGAAGCGAAGAAGATGATCGGGCGCACGCCCGGCAACATCGTTGCCGTGCGTCCGCTGAAGGACGGCGTGATCGCCGACTTCGAGATCACCGAGCGGATGCTCCGCTACTTCATCCTGAAGATCCACAAGCGGCGGTATCTGGCTCGTCCGCGGGTCGTCGTCTGTGTGCCCTCCGGCATCACCGGCGTCGAGCGCCGTGCCGTGATCGAGGCGTCGTCCCAGGCCGGCGCCCGCCAGGTGCACATCATCGAGGAGCCCATGGCCGCGGCCATCGGCGCCGGCCTGCCGGTCCACGAGGCCACGGGCAACATGGTGGTGGACATCGGCGGCGGCACCACGGAGGTCGCGGTCATCTCGCTCGGCGGCATCGTCACCGCCCAGTCCATCCGCGTCGCGGGCGACGAGCTGGACAACGCGATCATCCAGCACATCAAGAAGGAGTACAGCCTCCTCCTTGGTGAGCGGACTGCCGAACAGATCAAGATCACGATCGGTTCGGCGTACGACCTCGACACTGACGAGCACACCGAAATCCGCGGCCGGGACCTCGTCTCCGGTCTGCCCAAGACGGTCGTCATCTCGGCGGCCGAAGTCCGCAAGGCGATCGAGGAGCCGGTCAACGCGATCGTCGACGCAGTGAAGACGACCCTCGACAAGTGTCCGCCGGAGTTGTCGGGCGATGTGATGGACCGCGGAATCGTTCTGACCGGCGGCGGCGCCCTGTTGCGCGGCCTCGATGAGCGACTGCGCCGCGAGACCGGTATGCCGATCCACATCGCCGAGGACCCGCTGGACAGCGTGGCGCTCGGATCGGGCAAGTGCGTCGAGGAGTTCGAGGCGCTCCAGCAGGTTCTGGACGCCCAGCCGCGCAGATGAGGTAACGCTTCGATTCCGCCGTACGAGATGATCCCTTCTCGTACGGCGGATCGTTGATATTGAGGCATAAGCTCCCCTATAACACCCCTGGGTTCTCGCCCTCCGGGGCTTACCTGGGTGAGCCATACATGAATTCCGACGAGGAAGGCACGGCCGCCGCACGTGAGGGACACACGAGAGAGCCGGCTGCTCCTGGTGCTGCTGACCGCCATCGCGTTCGCACTGATCACGGTGGACATCCGCGGGGGACAGGATTCACCGGTCGACGGTGCCCGCCTGGCCGCCGCGACGGTCTTCGGCCCGATCGAGAACGGGGTGTCGTCCGCGGTCAACCCTGTCGGCAACGCGGTCGCGGCGGTCCGCGACTCCGGTGACCGGCACGACCGTATCGCCCAACTGGAGCACGACAACGCCGCGTTGAAGGCGAAGCTCGGCAGCGACGACCGCAACCGCAGCCGTCTGAAGCAGCTCGACAAGATGATCAAGGTGGCGGGCGAGGGCCAGTACGGGATCAAGGGTGCCCAGGTCATCGCCATAGGAGCGGCCCAGGGCTTCTCCTGGACGGTGACCATCGACGTCGGCGCCCACGACGGCATCACCCGCGACATGACCGTCCTGAACGGCGACGGCCTGGTCGGCCGGGTCACCACCGTCGGCCCGGACACCGCCACCGTGCTGCTCGCCAACGACCCCGACTTCACGGTCGGTACGCGGATGGAGTCGACCGACGAACTCGGCTTCGCCTCCGGACAGGGCGACCGCCCGCTGCGCGTCGAGCTCCTCAACGGCAAGGCCAAGACCAACAAAGGTGACCGCCTTGTCACCTTCGGCTCGCAGGCCGACAAGCCGTTCGTGCCCGGTGTCCCCGTCGGTGTCGTCTCCCGCGTCGACCCCTCCGGCGGCGGCCTCACCCGCACCGTCTACGTCAGGCCGTTCGTCTCCTTCACGAAGCTCGACATCGTCGGCGTCGTCGTCGAGGCACCCAAGAACGATCCCCGCGACACCGTGCTGCCGGCGAAACCAAAACCGACGCCCACACCGACGGTGACCGTGACGGTCACCCCCTCGGAGTCCGCGCCCGTCGACGGCCAGCAGCAGTAAGAGGAGCCGAATCCCATGCGTTTCAACCGGATGCTGCTCTCCGCCACCCTGGTGGTCGTCGCCCTGGTCGTCCAGGTGAGTGTCCTTGCCCGGCTCCATCTCCCGGGCGCCGTCCCGGACCTGGTGCTCCTCACCGTGCTGGCTCTCGCCATGGTCTACGGCCATGTCGGCGGCGCCCTCATCGGCTTCGGCGCGGGCCTGCTCGCCGACCTCGTCCCGCCCGCCGACCACGCCGCCGGACGCTACGCCCTCGTGCTGTGCGTCATCGGCTACCTCGCGGGCCTGGCGAAGCCGGAGAACGGCCAGCTCAAGTCCGCGACCGGTCCGATGGCCGTGGTCGTCGCCGCCGCGATCGGCTCCACCCTGCTGTACGCCGGTGTCGGCGCCCTCGTCGGTGACACCGCCGCCCGCCATGTGGGCCTCGGCAGCCTGCTGTTCACGGCAGCCCTGTACGACCTGCTGCTCGCGCCGTTCGTCGTCCCGGCGCTGATGGCCCTGGCCCGGCGCGCCGACAACGACCCGCTCGCCGAGACCAACAGCTCGGCCAAGGCGGCCGACGTCTCCGCGGGCTGGCTGTCGTCCGGCACCGGCCTGCGCATCGGCAGCCAGCGCGGCGGCCTCAGGGTGAAGGCCGCCAGGGCGCGGGTCGCCCGCGCCGGTCGTATCAAGGGGGTCAAGCGGCTGTGAGAGCGGGCCAGTCGGAGATCCGCGTACACAGGTTGGCCGTGTACTCGTATGACTCGTACATGCACTGAGAGGGGGAGGCAGCAGCAGTGACCAATATCCCCGAGACCGGGCGGACCCCACGGGTCCAGATTCGGCTCGTCGTCATCCAGATTCTCGTACTCTCCCTCCTCGGCACCCTGGGCGGACGTCTCTGGTATCTCCAGATCCGCAACGGCGACGAGTACGCCAAGGAAGCGTCCGGCAACCACGTCCAGCAGGTCGTGCAGCCCGCCGTACGCGGCTCGATCCTGGACGCGCGCGGTGTGCCCATCGCCGACAACGAGACCCGGCTCGTGGTCTCCGCCTCGCGTACCGACCTGCTGAAGATGAAGGACGACGGCAAGGCGGCCCTCACCAAGCTCGCCGGAGTCCTCGGCATGAAGCCCGCGGACGTCATCCAGAAGGTCCGCCTCTGCGACGCCAAGACGCCGCAGCCCTGCTGGAACGGCTCGCCCTACCAGCCGATCCCCATCACCGACGAGGCCACCCCCCGGCAGGCCCTGCAGATCCGCGAGCGCTCCGAGGACTTCCCCGGCATCACCGCCGAGCCCGAGGCCGTACGCCGCTACGCCGCCCCCGGCAAGGCCAACACCGCCCAGGTGCTCGGCTACCTCTCGCCCGTCACCGACGCCGAGATCACCAAGGCCAAGGACACCCAGTCGCCCTATCTGCGCTCCGACCAGGTCGGCCGCAACGGGCTCGAGCGCCAGTACGACAAGGAGCTGCGCGGCAAGGCCGGCGTCACCCGCTACGAGGTCGACAACCTCGGCCGCGTCATCGGCAAGGCCAAGTCCGACGCCGCCGAGCCCGGATCCAACCTCGTCACCAGCATCGACTCCCGCGTTCAGCGCGTCGCCGAATACGAGCTGGACGAGGCGATGAAGGCCGCCCGCCAGCAGAACGACAAGATCACCGGCGAGAACTACAAGGCCGACTCGGGCGCCGTCGTCGTCATGGAGGCCAAGACCGGCCGGATCGTCTCCATGGCGTCCGCCCCGACCTACGACCCGAACGCCTGGGTCGGTGGCATCTCCGCCAAGGACTACAAGCGGCTCACCGGCAAGGACTCCGACTACCCGCTGCTCAACCGGGCCATACAGGGTCAGTCCGCGCCCGGTTCGACGTTCAAGGTGGTCTCCACGGCCGCCGCGGTCCAGGCCGGCTACGACTTCAACGGCAGCTACCCGTGCACGAGTTCGTACTCGGTCGGTGGCCAGGTCTTCAAGAACTTCGAGGGGGAGAGCTTCGGCCCCATCCCCCTCGGCCGGGCCCTCGAGGTCTCCTGCGACACCGTCTTCTACGGACTCGCGGACCGGGAGTGGAAGAAGGACGGCGGCATCAACCCGAAGAAGAACCAGCCCAAGGACTACTTCTTCAAGACCGCCCACCAGTTCGGCCTCGGCAAGGAGACCGGCGTCGACCTGCCCAACGAGGTCACCGGCCGCGTCCCCGACCGCCAGTGGAAGCTGAACTACTGGAAGGCCAACAAGGACGCCTGGTGCAAGACCGGCAAGAAGAACGGCACCTACGTCGAGAAGATCGCCTTCGAGAACTGCCTCGAGGGCAACAAGATGCGTGAGGGTGACGAGATCAACTACTCCATCGGCCAGGGCGACACCCTCGTCACGCCGATCCAGGAGGCCATGATCTACGGGGCGATCGCCAACGGCGGCACCGTGCACACGCCGACCATCGGCAAGGCGATCGTCAGCGCCGACGGCAAGACGGTGAAGGAGATCAAGCCCCAGACCCGCGGCAAGCTGCCGATCAGCCAGGCCACGATCAAGGGCATGGACGCGGCCCTCGAGGGCGTCGTCACGCGCGGTACCGCCGCCTGGAAGTTCGGCGGCTGGCCGCAGGACAAGATCCCGCTGCACGCCAAGACCGGTACCGCCGAGGTCTACGGCAAGCAGACGACGTCGTGGCTGGCCACGTACTCCAAGGACTACACGATCGTCATGACGATCGCTCAGGCCGGTACGGGTTCCGGCGCCTCCGGTGAGGCCGTGCGCAACATCTACAACGCGCTGTACGGCGTGCAGGCCGACGGCTCCATCGACAAGAAGAAGGCCCTGCTGCCCACCCCCGAGAAGAGCCTGCCGAAGATCCAGACGGACGGCTCGATCGACGCCCCGGCGATCTCCAAGGACCCGGTCAAGGACCTGCAGGCCAGCGAGACCGACAACTCCGGGAACACGGACCAGCAGCTCCCCGCGGGCACCACACCCTCGCCCACCGCGAGCAACCGCAACACCCGAAGGCGCACGGCCCGCCCGAAGAAGAGGCGGAGGATCCTGACATGACGACGGGTGACGAAGGTGTCGAGGATCCTGACATGACGACCGGAGCGATCAAGGTGCTGAGGATCCTGACATGACCGGAGCGAACAACTTCTCCGTCTCCGGGTACGGGCCCGAGCGCGCGGGCTGGACACGACTGTTCGCCCGCGACTCACTGGCCAGGCGTCTCGACTGGCCGATACTCCTGTCGGCCATCGCGCTCTCGCTGATCGGCTCGGCCCTGGTCTACTCGGCGACCCGCAACCGCACCGAGATCAATCAGGGCGACCCGTACTACTTCCTCGTCCGGCACCTCATGAACACCGGCATCGGATTCGCTCTGATGATCGGCACGGTCTGGCTCGGTCACCGCACCCTGCGCACGGCCGTGCCGATCCTCTATGGCCTCTCGGTCTTCCTGATCCTCATGGTGCTCACCCCGCTGGGCGCCACGGTCAACGGCGCCCACGCGTGGATCGTGCTGGGCGGCGGCTTCTCGCTCCAGCCCTCCGAGTTCGTGAAGATCACGATCATTCTGGGCATGGCGATGCTGCTGGCGGCCCGGGTCGACGCGGGCGACAAGCCCTACCCCGACCACCGCACGGTCCTGCAGGCGCTCGGCCTCGCCGCCGTCCCGATCATGATCGTGATGCTGATGCCCGACCTCGGCTCGGTCATGGTCATGGTCATCATCATCCTCGGCGTGCTGCTCGCCTCCGGCGCGTCCAACCGCTGGGTGTTCGGGCTGCTCGGCACCGGCGCCCTCGGCGCGATCGCCGTCTGGCAACTGCACATCCTCGACGAGTACCAGATCAACCGCTTCGCCGCCTTCGCCAACCCCAGCCTCGACCCGGCGGGCGTCGGCTACAACACCAACCAGGCGCGTATCGCCATCGGTTCGGGCGGGCTCTTCGGCACGGGCCTGGGCCACGGTTCCCAGACCACGGGCCAGTTCGTCCCCGAGCAGCAGACCGACTTCGTCTTCACGGTGGCGGGCGAGGAACTCGGCTTCGTGGGTGCCGGGCTGATCCTCTTCCTCCTGGGCGTCGTGCTGTGGCGCGCCTGCCGGATCGCCCGCGAGACGACCGAGCTGTACGGCACGATCGTCGCCGCCGGCATCATCGCCTGGTTCGCCTTCCAGTCCTTCGAGAACATCGGCATGACCCTCGGCATCATGCCGGTCGCGGGACTTCCCCTGCCGTTCGTGTCCTACGGAGGCTCGTCGATGTTCGCGGTGTGGGTGGCGGTGGGGTTGCTGCAGTCGATCAGGGTGCAGCGCCCGATGTCGGCGTAGGCGTCCGGCCGGGGCCGCCGAGAGGGGCGAAATCCGCTCTCAGCGGGGCCGGTCGCCCACTCCCGCCCCGCCCCCGCTGCCACTAGATTCAGGTCATGGTGGACACGAAGCGCGAGATCGAGCGGAAGTACGAGGGCCCCGCAACCGACGACGACGACGCGGCGCTGCCGGACCTCAGCGGCGTCCCCGGCGTAGCGAACGTCATCGACAAGGGTGTAGCGGAACTCGACGCCACCTACTACGACACGCCCGACCAGCGGCTCGCCGCCGCCTCGCTCACCCTGCGCCGCCGCACCGGCGGCGACGACGCGGGCTGGCACCTCAAACTCCCCGTCTCCGACGGCGTACGCGACGAGATCCGCGCCCCCCTCTCCGACACCGTCCCCCACGCACTCACCGGCCTCGTACGCTCCCGCGTCCGCGACACCGAACTCGTCCCCCTCGTACGCCTGTTGTCCGCCCGCGACATCCGCCACCTCGTCGACGCCGCCGGCACGCTCCTCGCCGAGGTCAGCCTCGACCGCGTCCGCGCCGAGCGGCTCAGCGGCGGCGCGGGCACCGCCGAGTGGACCGAGATCGAGGTGGAGTTGGCGGACGACGGTGACCCCGCGTTCCTCGACAAGGTCGAGAAGAAGCTCCGCAAGGCGGGCCTGAACCGCTCCTCCTCGTCCTCCAAGCTGGCGAAGGCGCTGGGGGAGACCGGCGATCGCGAGAAGCCCGCGGCCGGCCCGGTCGGCCGGGACCCGGTCACGGCCGGCGACCACGTTCTCGCCTATCTCCGTGCCCAGCGCGACGCGATCGTCGAACTGGACCCGGCCGTCCGCCGCGACGTCCACGACTCCGTGCACAGCATGCGCGTCGCCACCCGCCGGATGCGCAGCGCGCTGCGCTCGTACGCCAAGGTCCTCGACCGCGCTCTCACCGACCCGATCGGCGAGGAACTGAAGTGGCTGGCCGGCGAGCTCGGCGTCGACCGGGACCAGGAGGTCCTCACCGAGCGGCTCACCCGGGCGCTCGACGATCTGCCGGGCACGCTGGTCTCGGGCCCCGTCCGCACCCGTCTCGACACCTGGTCGCAGGGCCGCCGCGGGGGCTCGCGGCGCCGCTTGATCGCCGTACTGGACGGAACGCGGTACCTGGACCTGCTGGCCGCGCTCGACGCGGTCGTCGCCGACCCGCCGCTGCTCAAGGCGGCGGCGGGCGACCCGTCGCAGGTGATCGCGAAGGCCGTCCGGCAGGACTTCAAGAAGGTCGCCGACCTGGTCGGACAGGCCCTCGCCATACCGTCCGGCACCGACCGCGACCCCGTCCTGCACGAGGCCCGCAAGAAGGCCAAGCGCACCCGGTACGCGGCCGAGGTCGCCATTCCGGCCCTGGGCAGGCCCGCCACCGACCTGGCCAAGTCGATGAAGTACCTGCAGGCCCTGCTCGGCGATCACCAGGACAGCGTGATGACCCGCGGGGCCCTGCTGGAACTCGCCGCCGAGGCGTACGCGGCGGGGGAGAGTTCGTTCACGTACGGGGTGCTCTACGGGCGGGAGGAGCAGCAGGCGGCGGCTGCCGAGGCGGTGTTGCCCGCGGCCTGGGAGGCGATCGAGGACGCGGCGGCGGTCTGACGGGTAAGCGGGTCCTCCCGGGCGCGTTAGCCTAGATGGTCAACCCTGTCAGCTCACGAAGGTTCGCGAGATGCCTGCCGAATCCGCTGTGTCGGTCTTCCCGCAGCTCGAAGCTCTGCTCCCGCATGTGCAGAAGCCGATCCAGTACGTCGGCGGAGAGCTCAACTCCACGGTCAAGCCCTGGGACGCCTGTGACGTCCGCTGGGCGCTGATGTACCCGGACGCATACGAGGTAGGGCTGCCCAACCAGGGCGTCATGATCCTCTACGAGGTACTGAACGAGCGCCAGGGCGTGCTCGCCGAGCGCACGTACAGCGTGTGGCCGGACCTGGAGGAGCTGATGCGCGAGCACCAGGTCCCGCAGTTCACGGTCGACAGCCACCGCCCGGTGAAGGCCTTCGACGTCTTCGGCCTGTCCTTCTCCACGGAGCTGGGCTACACGAACATGCTGACGGCCCTGGATCTGGCCGGGATCCCGCTGGAGTCCAAGGACCGTACGCTCGACGACCCGATCGTGCTGGCCGGCGGCCACGCGGCCTTCAACCCGGAGCCGATCGCCGACTTCATCGACGCGGCGATCATCGGCGACGGCGAGCAGGCCGTGCTCGACATGACCGAGATCATCCGTGCCTGGAAGGCGGAGGGCCGGCCGGGCGGCCGCGAGGAGGTCCTCTTCCGCCTCGCGAAGACGGGCTCGGTGTACATCCCGGCGTTCTACGACGTCGAGTACCTCTCCGACGGCCGTATCGCCCGCGTCGTCCCGAACAAGTCGGGCGTCCCGTGGCGGGTCTCCAAGCACACGGTCATGGACCTCGACGAGTGGCCCTACCCCAAGCAGCCCCTCGTCCCCCTCGCGGAGACGGTCCATGAGCGCATGTCGGTGGAGATCTTCCGCGGCTGCACGCGCGGCTGCCGCTTCTGCCAGGCGGGCATGATCACCCGCCCGGTGCGTGAGCGCTCCATCACCGGCATCGGCGACATGGTGGAGAAGGGCCTGAAGGCGACGGGCTTCGAGGAGGTGGGCCTTCTCTCGCTGTCCTCCGCCGACCACTCGGAGATCGGCGACATCGCCAAGGGCCTGGCGGACCGGTACGAGGAGGACAAGATCGGCCTCTCGCTGCCCTCGACCCGCGTGGATGCCTTCAACGTCGACCTGGCGAACGAGCTGACGCGCAACGGCCGCCGCTCGGGACTGACCTTCGCCCCCGAGGGCGGCAGCGAGCGCATGCGCAAGGTCATCAACAAGATGGTCTCGGAAGAGGACCTGATCCGGACCGTCTCCACGGCGTACGGCAACGGCTGGCGCCAGGTGAAGCTGTACTTCATGTGCGGCCTGCCCACCGAGACCGACGAGGACGTCCTGCAGATCGCCGACATGGCGATGAACGTGATCGCCGAGGGCCGCAAGGCCTCCGGCCAGAACGACATCCGCTGCACGGTGTCGATCGGCGGCTTCGTCCCCAAGCCCCACACCCCCTTCCAGTGGGCGCCGCAGCTGAGCGCCGAGGAGACGGATGCCCGTCTCGCCAAGCTCCGCGACAAGATCCGCGGCGACAAGAAGTACGGCCGCTCGATCGGCTTCCGCTACCACGACGGCAAGCCCGGCATCGTCGAGGGCCTGCTCTCCCGCGGTGACCGCCGTATCGGTTCCGTCATCCGCGCCGTCTACGAGGACGGCGGCCGCTTCGATGGCTGGCGCGAGCACTTCTCGTACGACCGCTGGATGAGCTGCGCCGACAAGACCCTCCCCGCCTTCGGCGTGGACGTCGACTGGTACACCACCCGCGAGCGCACGTACGAGGAGGTCCTCCCCTGGGACCACCTCGACTCGGGTCTCGACAAGGACTGGCTCTGGGAGGACTGGCAGGACTCCCTCGACGAGACCGAGGTCGAGGACTGCCGCTGGACTCCGTGCTTCGACTGCGGCGTGTGCCCCGCCATGCAGACCGAGATCCAGGTCGGCCCGACAGGCAAGAAGCTGCTCCCGCTGACGGTGAAGCAGCCGGCGGCGAGTGGGCACAGCCACTAGCCCCGACACCAGTGAGGCCCCTCCCATTCCTTCGGAGGGGCCTCACCGGCGTTGGGCCGTAACGGAAAGGCTGCGCACCCCTCCACGAGCGCGGTACGCAACGGTGTGGGTGGGGATGAGCTCGATGTTGGTGAAGCCCGCCGCTTCGAGGCCCTCGCGGTACTCGGTGAAGGAGTACGCCCGTGCCCTCGGCCTCGAGCGCGTGCTCGTTACGTGTGACACCGCCAACACCGGCTCTCGCAAGGTGATCTAGGCGGGCGGCGGGGAGTTCGAGGATGAGCGGCGCGGAAAGCTGCGCTATTGGATCCAGACGGCCCGCTGAGGCGTCTACCCGGGTATGGAACTGGAAAAGCCGTCTGCTGAGCGGCCCATGGCACAGGCCGAGGGGTGCCTCGCCGTCGCGATCCGCATCCCCGTGCGGATCGTGGTGCTCGTCCTGTTCGTGCCGGTGCGGATGACGTGGGACGCGCTGGTCGTGGGCGGACGGTTCCTTCGGGACACCGTGCTGCGGCCGCTGGGGCGGGCGCTCGCCTGGCTGGCGTGGGCGGTGTTCGTCTGGCCGTGGGTGACGCTGTGGCGGTATGCCGTCGTGCCGGCCGGCAGGGCGCTGGCATGGCTCGGGCAGGTGCTGCTCGTGGTGCCCGCGGTGTGGCTGTACCGCACGGTGCTGACGCCCGTCGGCCACGCGATCGCCTGGGCGGCGCGGGGGATCGGCGCCGCGCTCGCATGGGCGTTCGGCATCATCGGTGCCGCGCTCGCGTGGGTCTTCGGCGGCATCGGTGCCGCGCTCGCGTGGGTCTTGGGCGGCATCGCGGCCGCGCTCGCCTGGGTGTACGCCCGCCTGCTCACGCCGCTCGGGCACGCGATCGCCTGGCTGTTGAAGGGCGTGGGGCTGGTGCTCGCGGCAGTCGGGCTCGGGGTGTACACCGCCGTCGCCTGGCTGGTGCGGTACCTGATCGTCGTACCGGCCCAGTGGCTGTACGAGTGGGTCCTCGCGCCCGTCGGCAAGGGGATCGCCTGGCTGGCGCGAGGTCTCGGATGGCTCGTACGGATGATCTTCACCGGGATCGGAGCGGCGATCTACTGGACGCTGCGGATCCTGCTGGTGCTGCCCGCGCTCGCCGTGTGGCGATGGGTGCTCGTGCCGGTCGGACGCGTGCTCGCCGTCATCGGCAGGGAGATCGGCGAGGCCCTCGGGCACGCCTGGCGCGTCGCCGGGCACATCTCACTCGCCGTCGGCCGCTTTCTCGGACGACTCTTCCGGTGGATCTTCGTGGAGCCGGTGCGCTGGGTCTACCGGACCCTGCTGACGCCCGTCGGACACGTGGTGCGTGACCTGGTGCTGCGGCCCGCCGCCGAGGCCGCGCGCAGCGTCGGACGGGTGACGCGGCAGGCCCTGGCCGCCGCCCGCGACTCCGCCCGGCAGGCCCGCGCCGACTTCCGGCGGATGCTGTTCGGGACGCCCCGCGAGCCCCCGCCGGTGGCCCGGCGGGAACCAGCGGCCGGTGAGACACGTACTCTAGGTAGCAGTACGACCGCACTCACGAAGGACTGAACGACACTGGGCAAGCGACAGCCCGAAGGCCCGCCGCCCGCACCCGCGGTGCAGCGCATCCGACTGCGCTACACCAAGCGCGGCCGCCTCCGGTTCACCAGCCACCGTGACTTCCAGCGCGCCTTCGAGCGTGCGCTGCGCCGCGCCGAGGTGCCGATGGCGTACTCGGCGGGGTTCACGCCGCATCCGAAGGTGTCGTACGCCAATGCCGCACCCACCGGCACGGGCAGTGAGGCGGAGTACCTGGAGATCGCGCTCACCGCGGCGCGTGACCCTGAGAAGCTGCGCGAGCTCCTCGACGAGTCGCTGCCCGCCGGGCTCGACATCATCGAGGCGGTCGAGGCCCGCACCTCGGGTCTCGCCGACCGGCTCACCGCGTCCGTGTGGGAGCTGCGCCTCGACGGCGTGGCGCCCGAGGACGCGAAGCGCGCGGTCGACGCCTTCAAAGCGGCGGAGACCGTCGAGGTCCAGCGCAAGACCAAGAACGGCATGCGGACCTTCGACGCACGCAGTGCTGTGACAAGCCTTGAAGCAAGCCATGAGACCAACTGTCCACAGCCCGCTGCAAGCGTCGGCCCGGCAGAGGGAGCGGCTGACGTCGCGCCCCTTGCTGGGCCGACCGACCAGCCCTGTGCGATACTGCGGCTGGTTGTTCGGCACGTGACGCCTGCCGTACGACCCGACGACGTCCTGTCCGGTCTTCGCGCCGTGGCCGACCTGGCGCCGCCGGTCGCCGCAGCGGTGACCAGGCTGGCGCAGGGGCTGTTCGATGAAGAGACCGGCACGGTGACCGACCCGCTCGCGCCCGACCGCGAGGCAGAAGCAGCCGCCCCACAACCGGCCGCCGCTTCCGCCGCCGCGAAGGCGCCGGCGTAGGTCCCGCGTAAGGACGGATGCCGTAACGCCGCCCTCGTATCCGGGAGCCACCTGGGTCGGGCAGCGCACAGACCAGAAGACTTTCGCCAGGCCGTACGCACACATGGCGTACGGAACCGGCGAGACAGGACACAGAGAGCTCCCGTGCGGCGCCCGCGCCCCGGACGGCGGCACCGCGCATCGCGCGAGCCGCGGACGTCACCGGCACTGCCGGACCAGGCGCGGCGCCCGGGAGCCTGACGGGAGATCCACCCGCATGCTCGAGCCGATCGAACCCACTGAGGGTTCCGAAACCAACAACACACCCAGCGACACCCTGCCGCCGCGGCGCCGCCGCCGTGCGGCGTCGCGCC
>NZ_JBEZKJ010000150.1:0-12640 GCF_040651675.1 Streptomyces sp. NPDC048415
CCCGGTGGCGACCAGAAGGCGGTACACCTCGCTCTCGTCGGCCGTCAGGCCCACCGTCTCCAGCATGTCGCACCTTTCTCACCATCCGGGCCGCCCCTGCCCGGCTTCCCGCGGGGGAACGCGATCGTCCCGGCGGATGATTCCACCAGCCCCCGCGACCAGGCACCACGACGGCTTTCACGGGCGATCTGGTTCACCGTGACGGGGCGGTGCCGTCAGCACATCCGCCACCTCGCACCACGACTTCCGGGTCGTCTGGTACACGGCCGCGGCGCTGAGCCTGGTGACCTCGGCGGTCGGGGCACAGCTCAGCCGAGGGCGGGGCCGGGGCCGGACGGGACCCGGCGCGCCGAAGGAAGCCGAGGCGACGGGGCGGGCTCTGCCGCAGACACCCTGACCGGCCGCTGCCCGGCGCGCGAGAGCTGTTCGCCGCCCGGGACGCCGGACGGGCGAGCAGCAAATGGTGCCTCGCACGTGCACTGGGGCACGCCAACTTGCGGGACGGAGGTAGACGGGCCCACGGCCCTGGGATCGCCTTCACCGACGTGGAGTTCGCCGACTTCTCCATCGACCAAACAGGGCGCGAGCACGCTGGCACAGCCTGCCAGGCCGGTCGCGTACAAGAGGGCTGCGGGGCATGATTTGACGAGCCGGGCCAGACGAGCGTCCACATCCCGGATCTGCTCGGAGAACTGGCCGATCCGGTGAGCCAGCAGCCCCAGCGTGACGCGAGTGGCCTGCAGCACCCCCTCCTCACCGCCCTCTTCCTGGCTGCTCGCGTCGGTGAACCGCGCGCAGATACGGAAGAGTTCGGCATTGCCCAGTCCGGCGATCCCGGAACTCCGCGAAGCGCTCCTGGTCGTGGTGGTGCCAGTGGCGCAGGTCCGCCGACGGCGCCACGTCGCGGAGCCATTCGTCCAGGTGGGCCCGTTCTTTGCTCATTCCGCGGGGCCACAGGCGGTCCGCGAGCACTCGCTTGCCGTTCCGCGACGAGGTGTCCTCATAGATCCTCTGACGACTGGGAACGCCGCGTGGGCGGGGCCGCCGGCTGCGGTCCCACCCACGCGGTGCTGTCTCAGGTGACCTCCCGGGGTGTGACGTCAGCGCAGGCCGAAGGCCCGGGTGATCGTCTGCGAGACGGTGTTGCCCGCGCTGTCCCGGGCGCCAACCCGGAGGGTGACGAAGTCGGCGGACCGCGGCGCGCGCAGGTTCGTCCGCCATCCGTCGTCGCACCGGCTCAGGTCGGTCCGCTGCCAGGTGGCACCGTCGTCGTACGACACCTCGACGGTCGGCTTCCCGATGGTGGCGGTGGTGCCCGGCAGGTGCGAGGCGGTCACCGTCAGGCCGGCGTGCCGGTCGGCACGGCCGGACTTGTCGGTGTCCACGCCGTAGTCGAGCTGGATGAGCGGCAGGGACACCGCTGCATCGCTGCCGGTGACCGCGGAGGTGAAGTCCCACTCGGTCAGCGTGTGCGTCGAGTACGGGTTGGCCCAGGTGCCGCGGTCGTTGTCGAGGACCAGCCGGTAGGGCAGGCGCTCGGCGCCGAGGCCGGGAACCTGCAGGTACTCGGCGTTGCCCCAGTTGAGCTGCTGGTCGCCCTGGTAGAGCGACATCCAGTCCTTGACGTCGAAGTTCGCGCCGGCCTCGCCGACGTGGCCGGACCCCGAGTCACCCCAGCCGGGCGCGGTGATGTACATCGTGTCGAGGTAGCGCACCGGCTGGTAGTTGATCGGGCCCATGCGGGGCCGCTGGATCGGGCCGAACCAGCTGACCTTGCCGGTCTTGCGCGCCGGGTAGTTCAGCGGGTCGATCGAGTGCTGCCCGGTCGCGCCCTGGATGAAGGCGTCGTCAAGCCACGTGGTGCCAGCGGTGACCCAGTCTGTGCGCTCGCCCCGGGCGGGCGCGGTGAGCTGGTTGCCGACGGCCCAGCCGCGCCAGACGTCCGGACGGAACTCCATCGCCTTGCCCTGCCGGTAGTTCCGGAAGGAGACGTTCACCCGGCCGAGGTCCTTGGACTCCTCACGCCAGGTCGGGTCCACCGGAACGGCGCCCGTCCAGTGGTGCACGACGTCGTAGACGTAGTCGGTCGTGGGGTGCGAGGTGACCTTCAGCGAGACCGCGCCGTGCCGGAGTTGGCCGAGCAGGTCGGCGCCCTGGTCGGCGTTGAGCGTCGCCACCGTCACCGGGGCCGGGCTCTCCGGGCTCCAGGGGTTCTCGTCCCAGGGCTGCAGGCGGCCGACCCCGTCGTTGACGACCAGCAGCAGCCGGGCGCCGGCGGCCGCGGCGGCCTCCGCCTGGGCCTTGATCCCTTCCGTGCCGGCGCCGCGCACCACGACGGCCTCGCCGCGCACGTTCTGCCGCGCGAGCTCCTCGGCCGTGCCGTCACCGGCGAAGACCGCCGTCAGGTTCCGAGTACCGGCGGGCAGCGGCGTGGCCGCGCGCTTGACCAGCGGGTCGTTGAAGGTCGTCGACTTCGTGCTCACGGTCAGCGCGGGCTGCTCGAGGCGGAAGCGGGCGCCGGTCTCGAACTCGCCGTCGGTGACCTTCTTGCCGGTCGGGAGCGCCCAGATGCTGTCGTACGACGGGTCCGGCAGCATCGACGTCTCCACCAGGCTGTCGGTGAAGGACCGGTGGGCGTCCAGGCGCGGCGCGACGGCGGTGGTCTGCTGCGGCACGCGCGCCAGGATCCGGCGCGCCTTGCGGCCGTCCAGGGTGACGGTGCGGTCCTGGTCCAGCTTCACGTCGTTGAAGGCGAGCAGTACCATGCCGCGCGAGTGCGGGCCTTCGGCGCCCTGCACGTCACCGGTGAGCCAGCCGCTGTAGCTGCCGACGGGCAGCCGCACCGTGCCGGTGCCGGACGCGTCGAGGTCCATCACCGTGAAGAGGTGCTCGGCGGTCAGGACGACCCGGCCCTCCAGCGGCTTGCCCGAACGGTCCTTGGCGACCACGGTCAGATTCTGCCGCTGGCCCTCGCGGGTCGCGCCGATCAGGGTCCGGGCGCGGACCGCTCCGCTGCCGTCCGTACCGGTGATCATGGCGCTGACCGACTGGTCGCCGCCCAGCTTGTCCAGATCCGCCGTCAGGGTGACCGTGGCGGTGCCGTGGGCGGCCACGGTGACGTGGTCGGCGGAGAGGCTGAACAACCCTGCCGGGACGGTGCCGTTGACCGCCAGGTTGAGGTTGGCCGGTGCGTCGCCGACGTTGGTGTACGTCACCGTCTGGACGTCGGTCCGCCCCGGCTTCGGGGGCCACGTGTGGAAGCCGGAGTAGGCGGTCGTGGTGGCCAAGACCGTGGTGTGCACGGCCGCCAGCACGTCGAGCCGGCCGGCGCCCGCCTGGTACGGGGTGTACGCCGGGGTTGCCTTGGCGCTGCTGACCAGCGCCTCCTTGAGCTGGGTGCCCGTCCAGTCGGGGTGCTCGGAGGCGAGGAGCGCGGCGGCACCGGCGACGTGCGGCGTCGCCATCGACGTGCCGCTCATCGCGGTGTAGTAGCCGGAGCCGCGCTTGTAGTGCGAGCGCGCCGCGACGATGTCGACGCCGGGCGCGGTGATCTCCGGCTTCAGCCCGCCGTCGCCGTCACGCGGGCCCTGGCTGGAGAAGTCGGCGAGCGTGTCGGTGGAGTCGACGGCGCCGACGGTCAACGCGGAGTCTGCGGCACCGGGGCTGCTGATGGAGTGCGGGCCGCCGTTGCCCGCCGCGATCACGAACAACGCGCCCGTGTCGTGGCTGAGTTCGTCGACGGCCTGGCTCATCGGGTCGGTCTTGTCACCGCCGCCGCCCAGGCTCATGCTGATGATCCTGGCCTTCTGGTCGCGGGCGGCCCACTCCATGCCCGCGATGATCCAGGATTCCTGGCCGCTGCCCTCGGAGTTGAGCACCTTGCCGACGGCCAGCCGGGCGCCGGAGGCGACACCCCGCTCCTTGCCGTCGGAGGCACTGCCCGTGCCGACGATGGTCGAGGCGACGTGCGTGCCGTGGCCGTTGTAGTCGGCGATGTCGTCCTCGCCGGGGACGAAGCTGGCACTGTCGGACACCTGCCCAACCAGGTCCGGGTGTTCGGTGTCCGCGCCGCTGTCGAGCATCGCGACCTTCACGCCCTGGCCGGTGTCACCCTCCGCCCATACCTTCTGCGCGCCGATCTGGTCGGTGGAGTCGGCCAGGTCGGCCTTCACCTTGCCGTCGAGCCACACGTTGGCGACGCCGCCCGCGAAGGACGGCTTCGCGGACCGGGCCGCCGCGCCGGAACCCCCGGTGAGCGAGGACCAGAACTCCGGTGCCTGCTTGTGGTTCTGCGCGAGGGCCGCGCCCTGGATGCTGTCCAGGCGGCGGACGTCGGTCGAGCCGGCCATCTTCGTCCGGGTGCGGGCCTTGGCGGCGGCTCCGGTGTAGCGCACGATCAGCGGCAGCCGGGAGCTGTGCGCGTCGTCATAGCCCTCGGTGATCAGCCGCGTCACGTTGAAGAGCTGCTTGTCGAGTTTGCCGGCGCTCACGTACGGCAGGGCGGCGTCGGGATAGACATAGGTGGCGCCGTCCACGACAGCGCGGTGGAAGCCGGTGGTGGCTCCGCTCGCGGCCTGGAAGGAGCGCACGACGGTGCCGTCGGCGGCGGTCCCGATGGTGACCTTGTCACCCGTGATCAGCGTGACGGTGTGCGTTCCGGCATCGCCGGGGGTTTGGTGTCCGGCTTCGTTGTGCGACACCTCACCGGCGGAGTACGCGGACACAGCGGCAGTCGCCGGTATGACGCCGAGTGGTAGCGCGGCCGCCACGGCGAGGGCGATCGGCCCGAGCCGAGGGATGAGAACCTTGGGCAAGGAAGACTCCTGAGACGCGGCGAAGAGCGAAAGATCACTGGATCCTCCGGCCTCCCCCGCCGTCGTTCAAGGGGTCGCACATGTCGCTCTTGTGCCATGGCACAGTTACGCCGCGAGCAGACGGGGTCGTCGGCCACCGCGCGTCCGGGGGGACGGCGGCGGACCGCCCCATGAATTCGGCGTGTCGGGGGACGGAGCAACGGGCCTGTGGGGCATCCCGGTCGGCGGCTTGGCGCATGCCCTCCGCCAGGGCGGACGCCAGGTGCGGCGGGCCCGCGCTCTCACGTCATCGATGGGTGATGGGCCTTCCCGCGGGGGCCGACAGCCCCACAGCCGGTACCCACTCGCCGTCACTCAGCGCGTGCCCTCGCCCACCCGCACTGGTTGCGTCAACTGCGGAAGGGTGCTGTCCGAGCTGCGGATGCCCCTCGACTCGTGTCCACGACCACTACCACCGGCAGCTCCAGGACGTGGCACTGGCCGGCCGACCAGATCGTGCTGGAGGTCCGCCGGGCCGCCTCGAAGAAGCTCACTGCAGCTACTTCGGGAGACAGCGCCCGGTTCAGGCTCGTGGCCTCCGGGGCGGATCCCTGGGGTCAGGGCGTGATGAGGACTTTGAGGCACTTACGGTCGGCCATGTCCTGGTAGCCGACGGGGACTCCGTCAAGGTCGGTGGTGGTGTCGAAGACCTTCCCGAGGGCGAGCGGCACGGGGAACTCCACCCGCCAAGGGTGACCCGGCACCGTGAATTGATTGGGGAGGCGCAATGCTCAAGCGCGCACGCCGCGAATCGTCGAGGAAGCATTGAAAAGCGGGGACGGCACGCTGCGGCTGATCGTCTTCATGGGAGCGGCCACCTGCGCCGCACTCACCCTCGGTGGTGGCGCCTGGCTCGCGGGTCTGCTGTAACGGTGCTGAGGCGCGATCCAGATTTTTCGGAGTTCGGCGGTCTGCGGATGTCGAGAACGTGCCACCGGCTCCGTCCCAGGGACATCAGCGGCTACCACCGGCCACACGAGGAAGAAGGAGACACCAGCATGGCGATTCAGCGGATGGACAACGTCGGCATCGTCGTCGAGGACATGGATGCCGCCATCGCGTTCTTCGTGGAACTCGGTATGGAGCTGGAGGGCAGGGCGCAGGTCGAGGGACTCTTCGCCGACCAGTGCACCGGACTCGACGGCGTCCGCTGTGACATCGCGATGGTCCGGACCCCGGACGGTCACAGCCGGCTCGAGCTGGCGAAGTACCGCAGCCCCGCGGTGATCAGCGCCGGGCCGCGAAGGCGGCCGCACAACATTCTGGGCACGCACCGCGTCATGTTCGCCGTCGACGACATCGAGGACTCCGTTGCCCGCCTGCGCCCTCACGGGGCCGAACTCGTCGGCGAGATCGCCAGGTTCGAGAACAGCTATCTGCTCTGCTACCTCCGCGGCCCGGAGGGCATCATCGTCGGGACATCGCCCTCCGGCGCAACCGGGCGTTCCCCGCTCTGAGCGACAAGTGGTGTCAGCTTCCATATACAAAACCCAAGGGCCCGAACTCCGCCTGGATTCGGGCCCGTGGTCGTGCTGGCGTGGGGGCTGCCGTCGGCCTGGGGCACATTGGTTGGGTGGCGGCCTGGGACTTACCCGAGCACTGAGCCCCGGGCCGCCCGATCCTGCAGGCGATTACCGGTTGCGCGGGCGACGGTACACCCAGATATGGATGTCAGTCTTCTGAGTCATTGCCAGGAAGCGTTCGCGGGGTTCCAGTTTCCTTGCGCGCTGCCGTCGAGCAGCGGGTTCAGGAATGTCTCCGCAGCCTGGGCCGCTTCGGGGAAGGTGCGGCATCCTTGCAGCCCGATGACCAGTGCGGCGGCGGCCGGGTAGCTGTCGTGCCAGGCGGGCCCCGGGGCTTCGAAAGACTTGGGCAAGGTGAGGTCGATGCCGCGCTGGCAGCGTTGGTCGGCCTCCAGGTGAAGGGCTTGGTAGACCGCCCGCCCGTTGACCTCTTCCTGCTGGCTGATCAGCAGAAGGTCGGCCCAGGTCGCGGTATCGGCTGGATGTCCCATCACCGTGGCGCTCGTACAAGGCGCAGACCTTGTCGGCGATGTGGTCGATGAGGGGGTAGAGGCGGACGGTGGGCCAGTCGACGGGCCAGGGCAGGTCGACGGCGGAGGCCAGAGGGCTGGTTTCGGGGACGCCGGCGAGGCAGCGGCGGACCGTGATGTCGACCTTGACGCTGTCGACTTGGGTGGGGCCGAGGAAGACCTGGAAGTGCTGGGAGCCGTCCGTTCGGCGGGGTCGGCGAGAGCGGCATGGGCAGCTACCACGGCCGCTACTCCATCGAGACGTTCAGCCACCGCAAGGCGGTGCTGGAGAAGCCGCTCGGCTGAACCGAGCCGAGTTGAGACGGGCGGTGGCCCGGGCCGGTCTTCGGACGGACCCGGGCCACTGGTGTGTCGACCAACTGCCGCCGGGCGTCCGGTACTTCTCTGCCAACGTTGTCAGATCTGACTGGTCTACACCCTTGACTGGTACATACCAAAGCGGTTGAGTGTGCCTCCACACCCCCCACCGCGGCCGCCCCCGACGCCGTGGCCGGCCTGGCCGGCGCGTGCGCGCAAGGCTCTGCTTCGCTCTGCCCTTGTACCGGGAGCGGCCGTGCCGCGTGAAGGAGTTGACCCTGTGTCGAGGCGCCGCATCTCCGCAGTGATGGCCGCGATCGTCGTCGGAACCGCCGTACCGGCGCTGCTGCCGGCCACGAGCGCTTCCGCCGCGGCCTGCTCGAGCTACCCGAGCTGGGTGGCCGGCAGGTCCTACGTCACCGGCAACATCGTCCGGTACACCGACGGCAAGGCGTACATCGCCGAACACGACAACCCGGGTTACGACCCCACCATCAGCACCTGGTACTGGGAGCCGTACGCCTGCGACGGCGGCTCCACACCCTCGGACGGCTTCGTAGTGAGCGAGGCGCAGTTCAACCAGATGTTCCCGAACCGGAATTCCTTCTACACCTACAGCGGGCTGCGGGCGGCGATGAGCGCCTACCCGGCGTTCGCCAACACGGGCAGCGACACGATCAGGAAGCAGGAGGCCGCGGCCTTCCTCGCCAACGTCAGTCACGAGACCGGCGGCCTGGTGTACGTGGTGGAGCAGAACACCGCCAACTACCCGCACTACTGCGACTGGAGCCAGCCGTACGGCTGCCCGGCTGGCCAGTCCGCGTACTACGGCCGCGGCCCGATCCAGCTCAGCTGGAACTTCAACTACAAGGCCGCGGGCGACGCGCTCGGCATCGACCTCCTCAACAACCCCTACCTGGTGCAGAATGACGCCTCCGTGGCCTGGAAGACCGGCCTGTGGTACTGGAACACGCAGACCGGACCCGGCACGATGACCGGCCACAACGCGATGGTCAACAGCGCCGGATTCGGCCAGACGATCCGCAGCATCAACGGCTCCCTGGAGTGCGACGGGAAGAACCCCGCGCAGGTGCAGAGCCGGGTGGACGCCTACCAGAGGTTCGTGCAGATCCTCGGCACGACGGCGGGCGGCAACCTGTACTGCTGACGCCCGCACCGGCCGTGTTCTCGTATAGCTGCCGCCACCCGTCATGTAGCAGAACGTGAGTGACTGCCGAGGTCCGTAGTGGGGGCATGCAGGTTGACCCGGTTCTCGTACTCGCGGCGGGCCTTGCGCTGGGCCCGGACCGCCGCAGTGCCGTCGAGGGGCTGGCAAAGGTCGAGGAGTCGCCGGTGGATCGCGGGCACGGTGGTGACGCGCAGGGTGTAGCCCTGGCCACGTCGTACGGTCACGACCTGGTCGAGCGCGGCGCGCTCGGAAGGCTCCAGGTCGGCTGCGCGGAGGAAGTCGGCGACCTTGCCCGGCATGTCGAGGACGACCGGCGGCTCCGGAGCCGGGGCGTCCGGATCGGCGGCCGCGTACTCGGGCAGGAGGTCGGCGACGGCGGTACGGATGGCGCCGCGGCTGACGCGATGGTCGCGGGCCAGTCCGGCGATGGATTGGCCGCCCAGGTACGCGGCGCGCACGGCGGCGGCCTTCGCTGCCGTGACGACCGGGCGGCGTCCGCCCTTGTTGCCCTTGGCCTCGGCGGCCCGCAGCCCGTCGTAGGTCAGCTCCCGCTGGAGATCGCGCTGGAGTTCGCCGGCCGCGGCGAGGGTCTGCACCATGAACTTCACGGTGGACAGCAGTTCTCCGGTGCGCGGGTGACGGGCGGTGAGGTCCATCGCGGAGAACGCGCCGTCGTGGATGCGCAGGGCGAGGCGGTCGCGGTGCAGGACGTCGAGCACGTCGAGGATGTGCCCGGTGCCGCGTACCAGGCGGAACATCTCGGAGATGTGCACGGTGTCGCCCGGCCGCGCGTATGCCAGCAGGTCGCCGAACTTCGGTCGCTGGAGCGGGTGGAGGCGGCTGGAGGTGCCGGCCTCCTCCTCGAACGGGATGGGGTCCTCGATCCCAGCCTCGTCGAGGACGAGGTTCTGACGGTCGGTCGACTGCTGATCGGTCGAGACCCGCTTGTAGACCAGGTTCGCCATCGGGGACCCCTTCCGCGCGGAGGATCGGACCCTATCTGTCACCAAACCCTGTCATCAATCACCAACGGATCTGATTGGATTCGAGCCGCCGCGAACCCCCGGATTGCACGGGTTCATTGGAGGCTCGGGCCGCCTGTCGGCAAACGTTTTCTGAAGATCACCGTTTCAAGATCGAAAAGAGCCGGGAGCCCTTCAAAAACTTGTGTGCTTCAAGAACCTTCGACCACCGTTTTCTGACATGATCCGGGGTAATGAGTGACACTCCGGAGCCGGCCGGCCACCCCGAACTCCTCGTCGCCGAGCCGCTGGTGCGCACCGAGATCAAAAGCGGGTACGCACGGGTGTCCGGCGGCGGGCAGAAGCTCGACCGGCAGATCGACGCCCTCACGGCCGCCGGGTGCCGGAAGATCTTCTCGGACAAACAGTCCGGCAAGAACGCGCTCCGTCCGGAGCTGAAGGCGTGCCACGCCTTCCTCGACTCCGGCAACACCCTCGTGGTCCCCTCGCTCGACCGCTACGGCCGCAGCCTCCAGGACCTCATCAACATGGTCGCCGAACTCCGCGAGCGCGGCATCGGCTTCACCTCGCTGCACGAGAACCTCGACACCACCACCCCCGGCGGCCGACTCGTCTTCCACGTCTTCGCCGCCCTGGCGGAATTCATCCGCGAACTCATCGTGCAGGGCACCCGCGAGGGCCTGGCCGCTGCACGTGCCCGCGGCCGGGTCGGCGGGCGCCCCATCGTCGCCACCGAGGAAGTCATCCGCGCCGCCCGCGACCTGCTGCCCGACGCTGGGCGCTCCATCACCTCGATCGCCAAGCTCCTCGGTGTGAGCCCCGGCGCGCTCTACAACCACATTCCCGACCTCGCCGAGCTGCGTGCGTCGGCCCGGACGGAGATCAGCGCATGACCGTGACGCCCACCCACGTCTACGTCGTGACGCACAGCGCCACCCAGGTCGGGAAGGTCGGGATCGCCGGCTTGGACTCCACCCGGATCGCTCAGCACCGGAGCCAGGGCTGGCGCCTGTACCGCGCTGTACTGCTCCCCTCCCGGGAGGCCGCGCGGCAGGTCGAACAGTCCGTCTTGCGGTGGCTCAAAGCCGACGGGGTGGATGCGCGCATGCCGGCAGACCGCATGCCACAAGGCGGCCAGAGTGAAACCGTGAACCTCGACGAGGTACCGGCGGCTGACCTGTGGGACCGGGTGGTTGCGGCGGCCCGCGACGTGCAAGCTCAGGCGGACACCACCCGTGTGGTGCTGTACCTCGCCCGCATGGACGGCGTCCGCGTCCTCGTCGTCGGGACGGACGAGCCGCTTGGGCGGTCCAAGGGAAGCCCCGAGTGCACCGCCGGGGAACATCTTGGCGCTGACGGATGGCTGGTGTACGCGGCGAACATGACCGCAGCCGAGGCGGACGCCGCTCTGCGCGGTCTCAGAAGATGGGCAGCCACGGCCGGTGTGACCGAATCCGAGGCGATGCGCACGGCCGACTGGCCAGTGCCGCTGATCCGCAACGTTTACGAGCTGAAGGGCCTGGCAGGCGAAGAGTTCGGGCAGGCGCGCATAGCGGTCGGGGTTTCGCTGTACCCGATCTTCGATGACGATCCGGACGAGAACGACTGACCGCCGAATGGTCGTGATCAATCGCACGGTCTGGTCGGATGTGGGACCGGGAAAGCCCGGTCTGCTCCATGGCCGGACAACGAGTGGCCGGCCGCACAGGTCACCGAGGTCCGGGAAAACCTGGGTGATCCTTGAATTTCTCGGCCGCCCGGATCATAAAGTCCAGCTTCTCTCGGGCCGGTTCTTCGCGGTCGGCCAAGAGCATCGCCTCAGCGTACCCATAGGCGTAACCGATCATGATGTTGGCCGGGGGTGTCGACTCGGCTTGGCGGTCACTCAGGAACCCGAACCATTGGTCGAGTTCGTCCTTCAAAGGGCTGCTGTGCAGATCGCTAGTCGGGGGTGTCCGCAGCGGTGTGCGGCCAACCTCGATGGCTTCTGCCGCCTCCAGCTCGTCGTAGCTGACGGTTCCTTCGCCGCGGCACTCGTCGCACTTGTCCCAGACGAGTTCGCCTTCGGTTCCGATGACTTGCAGGGATCCATCCCCATCGCACTCGCTGCACGTGAACTCGTACTCCCCTGCTACCAATGCCATCTGGGTGCCCCTCCCCGTGAATCGTGCTGCGACAACGACGATGCTACGCAGCTGCCGCTCCTCCGGGAGCGAGGACAGGAGGCCCCAGGCGAACTCGTCCACCCCGACGTGACCCGCGAGCTGCGGCGGGAGGTCTGCGAGGAGCAGAGCGCCCGCCCGACCACGGCACCGGTACTGGCGGCGCTGGTCAAGGCCGGTGTTCCACACCGTCCGGGAAAACGAGGGCTATGGCGGTTACTCAGCGCTACACGCCACCTGGCGGCAGCTATACGAGAACAGAGCCGACTGGCAACGTCACTACCGCATCCTCGCCGACCTCGTCGACACCGACGGTCACCTGCCCGACATCGCACCCGGCGTGACCTTCGACGGCGACGACATCGGACGGTGGCTCCAGCGGCAGGCCCAGCCGACCGCCTGGGCGCAGCTGTCGAGCGAGCAGCAGGAGCGGCTGTCCAAGCTGGGCTTGAAGCCCGTTGAGGCGCCGCCTCCGGCCCCGACGGCCCAAGCGCTCGGCGAAGGGTCCGAGCAAGGCGCAGCAGGCCTTCCAGCGCGGCCTGGCGGCCCTCGCGCAGTGGGTCGAGAGGGAGGGCCAGCGGTCGGTCCTCGCGGCCACAGCGAAGAGGTGGCGGTCGACGGCGAGGCGGAGCCGGTGGTCGTGAAGCTGGGCGTGTGGGTCTCCAACACCAAGTCGAGGCGGGACAAGCTAACCCAGGACCAGCTCGACGCACTGCGGGAGCTGGGCGTGGAATGGGCATGAAGTACACCGCCACCGCGACCGGCAGCATGGCCTTCGGGACCGACCGGACAAAGGTGGCCTCTACGCGGTAGCTGCGGCGGGACTCCAGCCGTTCGCAACGGCAGCTGCGAGCGCTGCGGTCTCCCCCAACAAGATGAGACAGCTCGCAGAGACAAGCAGCATGCCGTTGGCCATCATCCGCTGCCCCGTGGTGTGAAGCGCTCCGGGTCTGATGGAGGCTCGATTCCCTGAGAGGATCGAGTCATGGCACGTCCGTCCCTCTACCCCAATGCCGCGTAGTTAGCGTGTGACACGATCCGTCAAATCGCCTGTGGGGTCGGCGTGTTGTGGGGGCATGGAGACGGACCTCGGGTATGGCAGG
>NZ_JBEZKJ010000151.1:0-12570 GCF_040651675.1 Streptomyces sp. NPDC048415
CCGCACGCGGCCTCACCCACCAGGCCAAGACCGTGACCGATCGCACCAGCGGCACCATGGCCATCCGCACGGTCGTGGACACACTCGAAGCCAAAACCGTGCTCACCCCGACCACATCCGAGACCAGCCGGAACGACCGGTCCAAGACCGGCCCCACCCGGCACCGAACCACACGCCCCGCGCCCAGGCGACGCACGGCACCCTCCCCCACCAGCCCCTCGGGGCCGGCGGGCAAGCGTCCGGAGGGACACGCCCACACGGGCCGGAACCGGCTGCCCCGCGCAGCCCACCGGCACCAGGGCGTGACGACGATCAGCACCCCCACCCATCGGCATCAGCCGCGAGGGACAACATTGGGCGCGGGCTTCCACCTGCACGCTCACGCGACCCCACCACGGTGCGCAATCCCATTGCCAGGCACTACGTCTGACACGGGATCGCTCAGCTGATTAGAGACGCTTGGTGGACAGCGCGGGCGTCATCTTCCAGCCCCATGACTTCCGCCGAATTTCCATCACGGACTCCATCCTCAACGGGCTGCCGCCCTACATCGCCCAGGTCATTGCTGGGCACGACCACATCGGGACGACGATGGGATACGCCGCGATCTACCCGACTGATGCCATCGAGGCACATCGAGCGTTCATCGCCCGGCGCCGGGCTCTGCGGCCTGTCGAGGAATACCGCACCGTCACCCCGGAGGAATGGGACGAGTTTCTCGGCCACTTTGAGCGCCGCAAGCTCGCCCTGGGCGACTGCGGCCGCGCATACGGAACTGATTGTGCTCATGAGCACGCTTGTGTCCGCTGCCCCGGTCCTGATCGTTCACGCGTCCGAACGGCCGCGGCTCGTCGAGATCCACGACAACCTCTTCGCGCGCGTCCTGGAAGCCGAACGCGAGGGTTGGCTCGGCGAGATCGAAGGACTGCAGAGCAGCCTGACCCACGCCGAGGAGAAGATTGCCCAACTCGACGCGCGAATCGCCCGGAAGTAGAGGCTGTCGACCTGGGAATTCCCACCTTCCGGGAGATCGTTGCTCGCACTACTGCGGTCGCCGCACCGCCGGAGCCTTCGTGACCTGGACCGTTGTCGCCTCCGGCGATGGTCAGAGGACGCCGGCACCGGTCGAAACAGTGCGGAAGCGGCCTGACCGGGCCGGTGGCAACGCGTGCACCAGGCTGCGGAGCCTTCTTCGACGGGGAGTGTCGCCTGTCACCGCAGTTGGTTGAATGCCTGGTCGGCGTCGGCTACGGCCTCGGGGTGGACGTCGTGGGCGGTTCGACCGTCGGCGATCTTCTGCCAGTTGGTCCGGGCGAGCACCCTTTGGACCGCGAGTACTTGGGCGGCTCGCAGGCGTGCCTGGATGCCTTCGCCGAGGGCGTCCGCCAGTGCCTCCTCGTCCTCGAGCTGGTACCGCGTGAGCCGTCCCGCCAGGCTCGGTGTGGTGAACACCAGCCGGTGGAACGCCACCACCTCGGGATGATCGTTGAGGCCGGTGACGGGGTCGTACCGATCGAGGCCGGCCCGGAAGTGCCGGTGCAGTGCCGTCACCGGCTTGATGCCGGACCTGCGGTCACGTACGACGCGTGCCGCCTCTCCTTGGTGGTCCGCAAATCGGTGCAGCACCAGGTCTTCCTTGGTGGGGAAGTACCGGAAGAGGGTCGGCTTGGAGATCTCGGCCGCCGCGGCGATGTCGTTGACCGAGACGCGGTCGAAGCCGCGCTCCAGGAACAGCGAGACGGCCGCGTCGCCGATGGCGTCGCGCGTCCGCTCCTTCTTACGGGCCCGCAGTCCCGTCGGCTCGCTCATCTGACCAGTGTAACCTTCATGACCGAGTTGCTTTTTTAACCGAGTAACGTTTCCATGGGTGGCATGAATCAAGCAGACATTCCTCCCGTGCTCGTAACCGGGGCGACGGGCCGGGTCGGCCGCGTCGTCATCGACCAACTCCTCGACGCGGGCGTGGCGGTCCGCGCCCTCACCCATCGCTCCGAGGCGGCGGCGACGCTGCCGGCGAAGGTCGAGGTCTTCACCGGCGACTTCACCGTGCCCGAGTCGCTCGACCCAGCATTGAATGGCGCCGGTGCGGTCTTCCTCGTCTGGACCGCCCCGCCTCAGACCGCCGCGGCAGTCGTCGAGCGGCTGGCAGCCCACGTGCGGCGGGTCGTCTTCCTCTCCTCCCCGCACCAGACGCCGCACCCCTTCTTCCAGCAGTCCAATCCCATGGCGGTGCTGCACGCCGACATCGAGCGGCTCATCGCAGCCACCGGACTCGAGTCGACGATCATCCGGCCGGGGATGCTCGCGTCGAACTCGCTGGCCTGGTGGGCGCCCGCGATCCGGGCCGGCGAGGTCGTCCGGTGGCCTTACGGCGCTGCCAGGACGGCACCGGTCGACGACCGCGACGTCGCAGCCGTCGCGGCGCGGACGCTCTATCAGGACGGATACGTCGGAGGCGACTACGTGCTTACGGGCCCCGAGTCGCTGACCCAGGCCGCGCAGGTGGGCGTCATCGGTGACGCCCTGGGGAACCGGATCGCATTCGAGGAGATGACGCCGGACGAGTTCCGGAGCCTGTCGGAGGGCACGGCGCCCACCTCGGTCGTCGACATGCTGCTCGCCGCGTGGAGCGCGGCGGTCGGACAGCCCGCGTACATCACCACTGCGGTGGCCGACATCCTCGGGACGGCGCCGCGAACGTTTCGCCAGTGGGCCGCCGACCACACCACCGCGTTCACGGAGGGTTCGGAGGGGTCGTAGCCTCGTCGACCGCGATGCGCGCCCCTGGCCGCAGCCCTCAGTCCGCCGTCGCCCCGGCCCCCGCCTCCGGGATGTGCCGGGCGCGTGGGTGCGGGAGGCTCAGCGGCCAGGGGCATCGTGCGTACCGACAGGACGCGCAGCCTGCGGTCCAAGTGCGCGATGTCGATGGGAAATTACATGCGGAAGGTGTGCACGTCCGCCTGCAGGCGTCCTTAGGGGCGGCGGGCCAGCAAGTGGGCGTCGAGGAAGCCTCGCTCGGAGGCCGGGTCGTGGAGCAGTTGGGCGAACGTGACGAGCCCGGCCCCGGCCAGCAACTCTGCGAACCGGTCCACCGGCCAGCTATAGGCGGGCGTCACCTTGTGGTCGAAGCGGACCGGCTCCGGTCCGTCGGTCGCGAAGAACGAGACCAGGAGCAGGCCCCCTGGTGCCAGGACACGTACCTGCTCGGCGAGCAGCGCGGGCAATTTTCCAGGCGGGGTATGGATCATCGAGTAGTGGGCCAGCACGCCGCCGAGCACGCCGTCCTCGACCGGCAGGGCCTCCATCAGCGCCTCATCGAACCGCAGTGCCGGATGGGCCCGCCGGGCGTGGTCGACCATGCCCGGGGAGAGGTCGAGCCCGAAGGCGTCCAGCCCCAGTTCGTGCAACATGGCCGTCAGATGTCCAGGCCCGCACCCGACGTCGGCTGCCCGCGGGTTCCCCGTCCCGTGCACCAGCTCGGCGAAAGTGCCGATCATGTTCCGTGAGAACGGGTGCGTCTCCAACCGATTAGCGAACATCGACGCATAGAGCTCGACGACCCCGTCGTAGGCCGCCTTGGTCTCGTCCTGGTGTTCCGCCACGGGGAAGAAGCTAACACCCGTGCCGTTCGCGGCCGTTCTACGGCTCCATACCGCCCCTGGGGCTGATCCCATCACCTGAGTACGGGACGACCCCAGTAGTTCGGAGAAGCCACATCGCCTTGTACCTGCGCTGGTGCATACGGACGAGCCGGGACTGGCGGGTGGCCGCCGAGGAGCTGGGGCTGTTCGTTGTCTGGCTGAAGTTCGGCTCGAAGCCGGTCACGGGCATTGAGCGGCCCGTGGGGACTGGCCTGGTGTACCCGGGGCCGGGTGCCGAGCCGGTACGTGAGCCAGCCCGGATCCGAACGTGCTCACGGGGGTGCGGCAGCTCCTGCTGCACGGAATCACGGCGAAGGCGGCCGACACCGGACGACGGCGCCAGCGCGTGCTCGCCGCCCTGGCCCAGGCCGCGAAGGACGGCTCCGAAATCAGCGTCACCGCGGTCGCACGCCGCGCCGGCGTCGATCGCACCTTCCTCTACCGCCACCGCGACCTGCTCGGCCAGGTCCACGCCCAAGCCGCTGAACCGCCGACCGTTCCCGGTGGCCGCGGCCCGACCGTCAGCCGGGCCTCCCTCCAGGCCGACCTGCTCGCCACCGACGCCCGCACCGCCCGCCTCGCGGCCCACGTCCGTCGCCTCGAAGCGCGGCTCAGCGACGTTCTGGGCGAGCAGGTCTGGCGCGAGTCCGGCATCGGCGGACCCGATGACACCGAACAGCTCAAGGCCCGGATCAACACCCTCGAACAGCAGGTGGTCGACCTGGAAATCCAGCTTCAGGACCAGGGCGACGACCTTGCCGCCGCCCGCGCGGCCAACCGCGCTGATGGCGCAGCTGAACCGTCAAACCGACTGACCGCCCACTCGGTGCCGCGCTGGTCTGCGCGGGTGACCCGGCGCCCGGCCGTGCGTGGCCGGGCGCCGGGGACGGTTCACCGGAGTGGATGACGGCGGCCCGCCCTGGGGCGTCCACTGGATGCATGGCGAGATACGGCGCTAGCTTCGCAAAACGGTCCCGCCGCACGTGTCCGGTTCCGGCTACTCCGCGTCCGGGCACTCCCCATCGGTGACTAGGCGAGACCACTCATGGTCACCGCTTCATCGAAATCTCGACGAGTTGGAGGCCGACTTCCTGGCCCGTCGTCAACGCGCGATCGACGAAGGCTGGCGCGGTGAGGTCGAAGGGCTCGGCCTCACCCTGAGGTTCCTGGCCAGCAAGCGCGCCCAGGCCCACCGGGCCGCCGCGACAGCCAGTGTGGACCTGGGCATGCCACCACGGCCCGGGGCCCGAGCAGGGACGGAACAGAGAACCGGAACGGGTGGGTTCAGGGGTGTGTGAGGGTGTCGAGTTGTGCAGCGAGGTCGGGGTGGGTGGTGGCCAGGTGGGGGCGGGTGGCGTTGAGGGGGCGGACGAGCTCGGCGGGATCGTCGTGGGCAAGGGCCGCGTGGAGCTGGCTGAGCGGGAGGCGGGCGGTGGTGGGCAGGTCGGTGAGGGCGGTGATCTGGCCGGCGATGCGGCGCAGGTCGGCTGCGTTGCGGCGGGCCCAGTTGGCGTTGGTGCGTTCAGCGGCGCGGCGTTCACGGGTGGCCTGGACGCGTTGTTCGCCAGTGGTTCCGGCGGGGCCGGGGCGGCCGCGCAGGTAGCGGCGTTCGGCGGCCTGGCGGCTGGCGACGCCGAGGGGGTGGGCGAGGTCGGCCCAGCTGGCTCCCGCGTCGCGGGCGGTTTCGATCAGGCCGGTCTCCCATCCGGCGAGCTGCTCGCGTACCTGCCGCAGCAGCATCAGGGAGGCCAGCGCCTGCTCCGGCCCGGGGCCGGGAGCATCCGGGGTTTCCGGGGACTCTCGCTTGGCGTCGCGCAGGGCGTCGTCTATGGCGTGCAGGGCCGCCGCGGCTGCGAGGAACGACGCCGGGCTGTGGGCATTCGTGCTGGTCGGGGACGGCTGGTCGGCTGCGGTCACGGACACCTCCCTCTTGTTGTCATCGTGTAGACGACATCGTGTTTGTCATCCATTGGATGACATGTTACAACGGTGTCAGTGAGGCGCATTGGCAGCAACTGCCTGAACCTGCTGGAGGTGTTTTCACGATGTTGATGCGCACTGACCCCTTCCGTGAGCTGGACCGGCTGGCGCAGCAGCTGATGGGCCCGGGGACCTGGTCCCGCCCGTCGGCGATGCCCATGGACGCCTACCGCGAGGGCGACGAGTATGTGGTGGCCTTCGACCTTCCGGGCGTCACCGCGGACGCGATCGACATCGACGTCGAGCGGAACATGCTCACCGTCAAGGCCGAGCGGCGGCCGGTGGCGAAGACCGACGACGTGCAGATGGAGCTGTCCGAGCGGCCGCTGGGTGTCTTCTCCCGCCAGATCGTGCTCGCCGACACCCTCGACACCGAGCACATCCAGGCCGACTACGACGCGGGCGTGCTCACTCTGCGCATCCCGATCGCCGAGCGCGCCAAGCCCCGCAAGATCTCCATCGGCGTCGGATCCGGCCGCAAGGAGATCTCCGGCTGACACCGGCCGGACGGGTGCGGAGGGCGGGCACCTGCTCTCCCCCTCACCCCGCTCTCCGCACCCCCGTGGGCAGTCCGAAGAAGAAGGGGTGGCAGCCGAGATGACTCTGCGACGCGAAGCGTTCCTCGGCCACGTGAAGGAACGCGGCAAGTACGACTCTGCGGAGGAAGCCGAGCGCGCGGCCCGTGTGGTACTTGCCCTCCTCGGCGCGCACCTGGTCGGCGACGTCCGCGCCCAGCTGGCGGCGCGCCTGCCTGAGGCGTTCGCCCTGCTCCTGCTCAACCCGCTGCAGAGCGCCGAGCCGCTGCCCCCGGAGCGGTTCGTCCGCGCAACCGCCGCGTGGATCGAAGGCGCCACCGAGCAGACCGCGGCCTGGGACGTCAGTGCCGTGCTGTCGACCGTCGCCGACGCCGCCGGCGAAGACCTGCTGGGCCAGATCCTGCTCCAGCTCCCCGCCGACTACGACCTGCTCTTCGGCCGCCCCCAGCCCACCTGACCATTCCGTCCCCCGGTGCCCGAACACCGGCCACAGCAAGAAAGGCAACCACCCCCGTGATCTCCGACCGGCACGCACCGTCCCAGCAGCCGTACGGGACGGCATACGAGCAGATGCTGGAGAAGGTCCGCTACGAGGGCGCCTACCCCACCCGCGAGAGAGCCGACGAAGCCGTCCGCCTGGTTCTTGCCGGACTGGGGCGCCAGCTGACCGGCGACGAACGCGTCGACCTGGCCGGCTGCCTGCCCCTGGAAGCCGCACGCGTACTGACCGCGCAGATCCCCGACCACCAGCCGCTGACCGGCTGGTCCTTCGTCAAGGACCTCGCCGCCCGCACCGGCGCCTCCCTGGCCACCACCCGCTGGGACACCGGCTCCGTCTTCTCCGCCGTCGCCGCCTACGCCGGCCCTGACCTGATCACCCGCATCCTCCACCAGCTCCCCACCGGCTACGCCTTGCTGTTCGGCCGCGCCGAACTCGCCCCGGCCGCGTAGACGGCGACGTGCCCACTCGGGGCGGCCGCGACGACCACTGCGTCGCTGTCCACCCTGCGCCCCCCGACGTGTTGCCTTCCTGGCCGGTCCTCCTCACCCGCAGCCGCACGGTCACGGGCCCGCTGGCCAACCGGCCCCTCACGACCGTTGCGGCCTCCCTCATTGCAGCTCTCGTCAGCGTCCTGAACTTCTACCTGATCGGCCAAGTCCTGTTGATCTAGGCCCCAGGCATTTCTGCCTACGACACCACTGAGGTCTCAGGCGGCCAGGTGGTGCGTTCCGGCCAGGCAGTCTCGAGTTCGAGCCACAAATCTCGCCGTGCCAGGGCGGTGCCCGTCGCGGTCTCCCCACCGCACGATCACGCATGTAAGTTTCACACAGCAGTTCCAGTCCTTACTTCCTGCCAAGGCTACGGAGCCCGTTCATGCCCCACCTGCTGCCGGACACGAGGCCGCAGCGCATCCTCGCTGCCTCGAACTTCGTCTACACCGTCGGCAGCGGCCTCTATCTGACCGCGGGAGTGCTGTACTTCACCCAGGCGGTTCACCTCCCAGCCAACCAAGTGGGCCTCGGACTTGGCATCGCCGGCTTCCTGGCTCTGGCTGCAGGCATCGCCGCCGGGCACCTCGCGGACCGGCGCGGCGCTCGCGGCGTCTATGTCGTCACCCTCACCATCCAGGCAGCGGCAACGGCCGCCTTCGTACTGGCCGACAGCTTCTGGCCGTTCGTGATCGCGGTATGCGCGGCGACCGGCGCCAAGGGAGCGGGCCTGGCCGCCCGTAGTCCGCTCATCCGGCACCACGGAGGGGAGCGCCCCCAAGAGTTCCGCGCCTACCTGCGGGCCGTGAGCAACATCGGTATCTCGCTTGGTGCCGTCCTGGCAGGGTGGGCCGTCCAAGTCGGCACCCACACGTCCTATCAGCTGCTCGTCGTCGGTAACGCGATCGCCTTCGCCGCATCCGCGATAGTCATGTTCCTCTTGCCGAAGGTCACTCCGGTGGCCGTGGCAAAGGGGCCACGCTGGATAGCCCTGCGAGACCGCCCCTATCTCGCCCTCACCGTCCTGGACGGTGTCATGGCCATCCAGTTCAAAGTGCTCACCGCAGCCATACCCCTGTGGCTCGTCACCCGCACCGAAGCCCCGCACTGGCTCATCTCGGGCACCATGCTCCTCAACACTCTCCTCGTCATCGGCTTCCAGATACGCGCCAGCCGCAACATCGACAACCCCGCCGCCGGGGCATGGGCCTACCGCCGCTCCGGCGTGGCCTTCCTCATGGCCTGCGCGCTGATCTCGCTGTCCGCCGGCGTACCGGCCTGGGCCGCGGCAACACTCCTGCTGACCGCAGTCGTCGTCCATACCATCGGTGAACTGTGGCATTCCGCAGCCGGCTTCGAGGTCTCCTTCGCCCTCGCCCCCCAGCACGCCACCGGCCAATACCTAGGGGTGTTCGGACTCGGCGCCGGCCTGGCCGAGGCCGTCGGGCCGGCCCTGCTCATCTCGCTCTGCGTCACCTGGGGACGTCCAGGCTGGTACGTCGTGGGTGCGATGTTCCTCCTAGCAGGCCTGGCCGCACCCTTCACCGTCAACTGGGCACAAGGCCTTCAGCCCGAAGAGCCCGCCCACAAGGATGTAGAGCACCAAGCAGCCACAGCCTGAGCAGACAGCAAGCCACGCTCCCCAGAGCTCTGTGGCACCTTCGCTACCCGGCCGGACGGTATCCGCTGAATCAGCCGGGTCGTCCCTCCCCTCGTAGCCTGAAGACCTTGCTGCGGGGGAAGTTGGGAGTCATGACGGAGATGCGACAGAAGTTCGATCCGGAGTTCCGTGAGGGGGCTGTACGGATCGTGACGGAGACCGGCAAGTCGGACCGCTGACCGCCGCAGCCGCGCCGTGTTGAACCGGCTGGTTGGGGCAGCCAGTGGATCACCTCGGCAGACTCTCCGGTAACGTCAGAATATGAGCCATCCGCATCCCGAACTCAAAGCCGCCCCTCCCCTGCCTGAAGGAGGGCTGAGGGTCGTCGCCCTGGGCGGTCTGGGTGAGATCGGCCGCAACATGACCGTCTTCGAGCATGCCGGCAAGCTGCTCATCGTCGACTGCGGCGTGCTGTTCCCCGAAGAGACCCAGCCCGGCGTGGACGTGATCCTGCCGGACTTCACCTCGATCCGTGATCGCCTGGACGACATCGTGGCCGTGGTCCTCACCCACGGCCACGAGGACCACATCGGTGGCGTGCCGTATCTGCTGCGAGAGCGCTCCGACATCCCTGTCGTGGGCTCGAAGCTGACACTGGCGTTCCTGGAGGCCAAGCTCAAAGAGCACGGAATCCGGCCGCGCGCGGTGCGGGTACGTGAGGGCGACCGGCGCGGCTTCGGCCCCTTCGACTGCGAATTCGTGGCGGTCAACCACTCCATCCCGGACGGTCTCGCGGTCGCGATCCGCACCGGGGCCGGGCTGGTGCTGCACACTGGTGACTTCAAGATGGACCAGTTCCCGCTGGACGACCGCATCACCGACTTGCGCGCCTTCGCCCGCCTCGGCGAGGAAGGCGTCGATCTTTTCCTCACCGACTCCACCAACGCCGAGGTCCCTGGCTTCACCACCTCCGAGCGCGACCTGAACCCGGCGATCGAGCAGGTGATGCGTACCGCCCCGCGCCGGGTGATCGTCTCCAGTTTCGCCAGCCATGTGCACCGCATCCAGCAGGTCTTGGACGCCGCGCACCAGCACGGCCGCAAGGTCGCCTTCGTGGGCCGCTCCATGGTCCGCAACATGGGCATCGCCCGCGACCTCGGGTACCTGAAGGTCCCCAGCGGCCTGGTCGTGAGTACCAAGGAAATGGAGAAGCTGGCAGACCACAAGATCACCCTGGTGTGCACCGGATCCCAGGGCGAGCCGATGGCGGCTCTGTCTCGGATGGCCAACCGCGACCATGCGATCCGCATCGGCAAGGGCGACACCGTCCTGCTCGCCAGCTCCCTGATCCCCGGCAACGAGAACGCCATCTACCGGGTGATCAACGGGCTGACCCGGTGGGGCGCCCATGTCGTCCACAAGGGCAACGCCAAGGTGCACGTCTCCGGGCACGCCAGCGCCGGTGAACTCGTGTACTGCTACAACATCGTCAAGCCCCGCAATGTCATGCCCGTGCACGGCGAATGGCGCCACCTGCGGGCCAACGCCGACCTGGCCATCCGTACGGGGGTCGATCCCGAGCGGGTGGTCATCGCCGAGGACGGCGTCGTCGTCGACCTCGTGGACGGGAGTGCGTCGATCACCGGCAAGGTGCCCGCGGGCAACGTCTACGTGGACGGCATGGAGGTCGGCGGCGCCACCGAGGCGTCCCTGAAGGACCGCGTCACCCTCGCGGAGGAAGGCGTGGTCACCGTAGTGGCGATCGTCGATGCCGACACGGGCGCCCTTGCCGAGACTCCCGACTTCCTGGCCCGCGGGTTCGTCCACGACGACACCACCTTCGAACCGGTCATCCCTGTCATCGAGAAGACTCTGGCGACCGCAGCCCAGGAAGGCGTCGGCGACGCACACCAGCTGGAACAGCTCATCGCCCGTGCCGTGGCGAACTGGGCCTTCCGTACCCACCGCCGCAGGCCCCTCATCATCCCCGTCATCATCGACGCCTGACCGGCGGCCCCCTTCCCCCCTCCTGCCCTGCCCTGGCGGCAGCAGGGACGGTTTCGCGCCTGCGTCCACACCTGCGCAGAGCGGCGTTCCAGGCACCGGCTTCGGGCACCGACGGCGCGTCAGAAAGGTAAACGGATGAGCGCGCGTTTCGAGGAGATCGACTGGCGCCCGACAGCGATGGGCGACATCAGCCTGCGGCGCCGACGCGACCCGGCATCGGACACCGATGTGTACGAGGTGAAGCTCGGCGACGAGTTCTTGATGTCCAGCCTCTTCACAACCGGCGAGATCGCGCTTGCGGAACTCGGACTGGCGAAACTGCCCTGCGCCGAACTGGACATTGCCGTCGGCGGACTCGGACTCGGGTACACCGCCGAGGCTGTGCTGGACGACCCCCGAGTGCGCTCGCTGACCGTGATCGAAACGCTCGCCGAAGTCATCGACTGGCATCAGCGGGGCCTGGTCCCTCTCGGCGCCCGGCTGACTTCGGACGCCCGCTGCCGCCTGGTTCAAGGCGACTTCTTCGCGATGGCGGCCGATTCGTGCGGTCTGGACCCGAAGGAGCCGGGCCGCCGCTTCCACGCCATTCTGCTGGATGTCGACCATTCGCCGCGCCATGTGCTCCACCCGCGCCACGCGGCGCTCTACCAGCCTGCCGGGCTCCGCGCTCTCACCGAACGCCTCCACCCCAACGGGGCCTTCGCCCTGTGGTCGAACGACCCGCCGGACAAACAATTCACCTCCGCACTCACAGAGGTCTTCCCGCAATCAGCGGTCCATCTCGTCGACTTCGACAATCCCCTGCAAGGAGGCACCTCGACCAACACCGTCTACGTGGCCAGGACAGAACCAGGCCCGCCGTAGGCAAACAGTTCGGCCAGACCCGGGTCGGTCATCGCCATCATCGCGTACCAGGGCCGCATCAGGTGGAAGGTGCGGCCGGCCTCGTCCGGAAGCAGCGCCTCGACGACGGCGACCAGGACGGCTGCGGCCCGCGCCGCTGAGGTGAGGCGAACTGGACCCTAAGGGTGTCCCGAGCAGGAGGACCAGGGTCTGCAGATTCTGGGTCTCGGAGACGCACAGCCTCCACGGGCCGATGACGAGGCTGTCCCCGTTCCGGTCGCGAAGCAGCCCCGGATGGCTCAGCGCACTCACAGCAACGCACGGCATGAAGGCGCCACCACATCCGCGTACCCCGTACCGGACGCACCAGCGGGCCGGGCTTCCACTCCAAGTCCGGCGGTTCGCTATTGCTGCTGGTCAGGCGGGTAGTTCTGAAGGCAGCGAGCTGACTGGCCGTCACGCGGGCCGATCTGCGGCCGCGGAGGCGGGACCAAGTGCAGGTCTGCTCGGGTCCGTCGGGCGGAGCGCGCGAAGGCTTCGGTGGTTCTGACACAACTGAGTGACGAGGAGACGTTTGGCTAACCGGCGATCATGGTCTATGTTGCGCTCGCCACCGGCGGGCTCCGGCCTCACCATCCCCGATGTGACCTCGATCAGGAGTCCACCCCGAAGAACCGACGTACAGGGTCATGCCATCGGGGACGAGCACTAAAGCTCATCCCATGAGGCAGTTGAGGTTGCGGGCGCCGTGCACCACGAGGAAGTGCACGCGGTCACCAGAGACCGTATCGCCCGTACCCTTCGTGATGTCTACGGCGTCATAGCGGGCGCCCAACCACTGGAGGCAACACCCCGTGCTGATTGCTCAGCGTCCGTCCCTGACCGAAGAGGTCGTCGACGAGTTCCGCTCCCGGTTCGTGATCGAGCCGCTGGAGCCGGGCTTCGGTTACACCCTCGGCAACTCCCTGCGTCG
>NZ_JBEZKJ010000152.1:0-12299 GCF_040651675.1 Streptomyces sp. NPDC048415
TGCTTGCGCGTGATGTCACCGGCCGGTGCCTCCAGCTTGATGACGTCCGCCCCCAGCCACGCGAGGATCTGCGTCGCGGACGGACCGGACTGCACATGCGTCATATCCAGAACGCGCACGCCCTCAAGAGCCTTCGCCATGATCGCCACCTCACTTGTACGTCGCCGTCACCACCAGCCAGCTCCATACTGTAGATTGCATACCGTATGGAGTTGCTCCCATGGTTGCGGTAGACGCAAGGGATGTCCAGGGGGCGCCGAGAAGATTTCACCTTCCCGCTCAGCCGCTCCCTACGGTCAGCTCCCCTCTCAGTCAGCCGTTCGGCCACGCCTCTGCGCGGGGCGGGCGGGCGCGATGACGGTCGCGACGGTTCCCGAGGGAACGCCGCTCTCCTCCCCCAGGACTTGGCAGCGCTTCCGTCCGTGGCGCGACCACGGTGCCGCTGTCCATGCGCACAGCAACGCGTCGATGAGGTCCTCGCGGTGCTGGTAGTCGGCCGACGCCACGGGCATGGGCTCATGGATCAGTCGGCGCGAGGCCGGGTGGGAGGAAGGCCGGAGGGGCGGATCGGCGACGGCCAGGCCCGCCATGCGCGCGATCAGCTCGTCGCACTCTTCCGCGCGCACCGCCGACGACTGCGCCCTCGGCACGCGCGCCGCGGACTGTTGTACGTGGGGCGCTCATGGTCGTAGCCCAATTCGACCCCCAACCCCCGCTACACCGGCCACCAGGTCTGGAACCGAGAACGCACCGACCACGAACTCATCGACCCCGCCAACACCAGCGGCCACCGGGACGTGATGCGGTGGAACGCCCCCACCGACTGGATCATCTCCGCGAAACCGGCGCATCCGGCCCTGGTCAGCGAGGCTGATTTCGTCACCGTCCAGCACCTCCACGCCGACCGGCCCACGGCTCCGGGCCGCACCTACCTCCTGGCCGGACTGCTGCACTGCGCACTGTGCGAGCGCCGCGTGGACTCCCACTGTGCCCACCGCCCCGCCTACCGGTGCCGGCACGGCCACACCAGCGCCACCCCATCCGCCGGCGACCGGGCGCCCAACGCCTACATCCGCGAGGACCAGGTCCTGCCCCACCTGCCCGCACTGCTCATCCGCCTCACCGACCACCAGTCTGAACCAGAGGGCATATCCCCAGCAGACGCCGTCGAGCGCCTTCGAACCATGGCCCTCACGCTGACCTTGGACGCGACAGCCCGGACCCTCACCACAGACACACCACGACGAGAAAGGATCACCATCGGCTGACCACCACCCCGGCACACGCACGCACGCACCGTAGGAAGGAGGAGGCCACAAGGACCCCTGAAACGACAAAGCACCCGCGCCCGGCCGGAAGCCGGAGGCGGGTGCCGGTTTCCCCTGCCGCGAAACGGGAGTCATGGGGTATTGGCGTGTCCGAGGGAGTTGACCACTAACGATACGGTCGTGATCGCGCAAGGACGGCTCGAGCTGCTAGATCCGCCGGGCGGCCCCGCTGGGCGTGACCCGCGCCGACCCTGTGAGAAGCCCGCACAAGGCGCTCGTGAGGACGGGCAGAGCCTTCCGGCACCGCGGCCAGGCCCGCGCGAAGGCTCCGAGGGCAAAACAGTCCCCGGTAGTGCTGCACGTGTCCTGAAGCTTCAGTCGTCACCGTTGCCTCGGTATCGCGCCGGCTTGCCGGGGGCCTGAACCACATCCTGTCGAAGTCGCTCCGCCGACTAGACGTCCTCATCGACTTTGCGATTTTTTCGGTGTTGTGGCCTGGTAACCAGGATGCACGCACTATGCCCCAAGTCAATAGGTTGTAGGTAAATTTTTCAGCATTGGGCGAAGGCGCGTTACTAGCCCGCTGATTCCGGTGCATGCCCCTACCCGCCCCGTACCACTCCATAACGGCTGTACCGCCCGCGACCTGGGACGACGCTTTTCCGGAGGCGAACGGCACCATCGAACCCTGTGCTCGTGCGAGTGCTCTACCTGATCACTGCGCCGATCTGCGCGTGGCTCGCTCTGCTGTGCCGATTCTCCGCGGCAAAGGGGGTCAAGATATTGATGTTGCGGCACGAACTCGCGGTGCTACGCCGCCGGGCCTGGCCGGGCCAGGCGCTGATCACCGCCCTCGCCCGGCTACTCCCCCAGTCCCTGCAGCGCCACCTCATCGTCTCTCCGCGAACCCATGCTGGGGGTTCCGGCGCGTGTACGGCGAACTACGCCGCCTAGGGCACAGGGTCTGCCCGGCCACCGTCCGCCGCATCCTGCGTGCCGCCGGATTCGGCCCAGCCCCGCGCCGTCGCTGCGGTGGCGTGGGCGGTTACGCCGAGGATGTGGACGGTGCGTGGGCCGACCTCCATGACGAACAGAGCGTTCGGGCGCTGCGGGCCGACGGTGTCGAGGTGGAAGTAGTCGGTGACGAGCAGGCCGTGGGCCTGGGCCTTGAGGAATGCGGTCCACTCACCGCGCGCGGGGCTGGGCCACCCAACTCGCCAGAAACCTTCTCGCCGACCTCGGCGACCGCGCCTCCGGCTTCCGCTGCCTGCTATGCGACCGCGACACCCTCTACCCCTACGCCTCGCAGTATCGCGTGGCCGAACAACTCGCCCGAGATTCCATCCTGCTGCCCACCGTCGTCTCTGTAACGGCACTGATCACCGTTGCCGCTCTCCTCGAATTAGACCGCGCGCGGACGCCATCTCCTGGCAGGATCCGGCAGTGGAGCGCCAGCAGCACGGGTCGCTCGGCAAGGTTCTGAAAGCCGTGCACCCTGCCGGTGAGCAGCACTATTGCGGCTCGCTCCGCGCCCTGTTCGCCGTCGAACACTCGATCATCACCGCGATCTGTCTTGGGTTGTGAAGACGCCGTCGAAGGCCTGGGTGTAGCGAGGTTCTGGGCGGCGGGCAGGGCTGAGGTCATGACGACATCGAGCAATGCTCCGCCAGGCGGAAGAAGCCCGCGCCAAGGCTCCAGGCGTTGAGGGGCTACGCAATCGTTTTGAGGACGGCGGGCAGCGGGATAGCGGGCCGGTTGGTTCCGCGGGCGGGGAGACCGCTGCCTCGAACATGCGGTCACTCGGCCGCCGGCGTCGCCCTTGAGCGCCAGGAGCGCCAGGTCCTCAGCGGCGCCGCTTGCCGCCCCGTCTGCCGTTCTTTCGGTGGCCGCGCTGCTGAACAAGGCCGACGTGGGCCTTGCGCTCCCGGGGCACACGCTCGGCTAGGGCCTGAAGGTCCGCGAGGCCCTCCCGGTCCGGGTGACCGGAGGCCAGAGCTGCCCGGAGGGCTTCTTCGGCCTCGCGACCCTGTTGGCGTAGTACCTCGCTCACGCCGTCGGCGCCGGTCGCCTCACAGAGCTGCAACAGGCTTTCAGCGACCATAAGCAAGCTTTCCGGCTCCGTGAGGTCCTCGGGGGTGAGAATCTCCCGACGGGCCAGGAGGCTCAGCGCGGTGGGAGCCAGCGAGGGGTCTGAACGCAGGCTTCGCAGCAGGAACTCCCCGTCGTCGAGCGTTGAGACGAGGACGTCCAGCATGGCCTCGGCGCGGGTACGGAACGGCATGGTCCGCACCGCGTGGACGAGCTGCTCCTGCGCCGCGGACCGGTCGCCGTGGACGGCGATCCACGCGGCGAGCTCCACCCGGGCGGACTCCGGATCGTAGTGATCGGCGAGGACGCCCAGCAAACCGGCCGGCGAGGCCTGGGCAAGCTCGCCAATCAGGGGTGCATCCCGGCCTTCGGCCAGCAGCCGACGGCGCACGGAGTCCGTTCCGAGGTCGGTGAGACGGATCAACTCGACCGGGCCCGCGCTCAGTTCGGACTTCAGTTTCCGGGCCCGCTGGGTGGCCTCGTCATCCAGCAGAGCGTCATTCAACAGGGCGTCATCGGGCCGTGCGCCGTCCAACAGGGCGTCACCCGACAGGGTCTCGTCCAGCAGGGCGTCATCCAGCAGCCCGGCAAGTCCGGTCGGCATCCCTGGCAGCATGCCGGACGGCGTCTCGAGGTCGTCATTGTCCTCGGTCGGTATTCCGGCCCACCCCTCGAGGTCGTTCTCGTTCATCGCCAGATCCGCAAAGACAGGATCGGCCATCCCCTGGTGGCACTCGATCGCCCCCAGGTCCTCCAAAACACTCAGCACGGTGCGCAGATCGTCATCGGCCTGTTCGAACCCGATGGGCCCCGTAGCGAAGACCTCGAGCAGGGAACTCGAGCGGTAGGCGAGGTGGACGGTGTCCCGCAGCTGGGGCCAGGGCATGGGGTACGGCAGGCTGTAGAGGGTTGCCAGTACGTCGGGCAGGACGACGTCGTACACGTCGTACTCGTCGAACAGCACGGATCCTCCGTACCTGCCGCCCCGCCCGCCCCTCACTGGGCTCGGCAGCTCACGGAACGCGTCGAACGCGCGCCGCCACAGTGCAAGCGGGTCGTTCAGCACAGGCTCGGCCTTGGCCACCGCGTACAGCCTCCCCTTGGCGACTCGTATCAGCCTGGCCTTCTTCGCCCACTCCACAAGGAGGTTGAGGCGCGGCAGGTCCCCGGACGAGCGGACCGAGTCCGTGTCGTCTCCGGTGTCCAGCCGTTCTACGAGTTCCCGGGCATCTGACAGACGCAGCCTGCCGGAACCGGTGAGCGTTCTGCGGTCGCGCCCCGCCCACTCGGCCAGGCCGCGCAGCTGCCGCAGGACCGGTGACCGGCCGGCCTGCTCCCGCAGGACGTCGTCGCCCGGGAGCGCGACCGGGAGCTGCGGCTCGGACCGTACGGGCCCGGAACTCCGCATGTGCCGCTCGACGATGGTCTGAAGCACCTCCGGGTCGTAGGGCACCTCGCCACCCTGTGCCCGCCCCACGAAGTCCTGCAACGCCTGCTCGTCGAGGACGTCGACGCCCTGCTCCGCGGCGGCAGTGATCCAGAACTTCGCCAGGCCCCAGAGGCTGCGGTCGGCCATCGCTTCCGCGTAGCGGGGCGCCGCCGCGTCGACGGCCTCCAGCACCTCGGGCAGTGACGCCCCTCGGGGATCGGCAAGACGGACGGCATCCAGATACCGCAGCAGGCACCGCAGAGTGCCCGGCGCATCGGCGGGCTCCTCGTCGGGAAGTACGCTCACCGTCCGCGGAACCCAGTCGAGCAGGAACTCCTCGACGCACCGCTGGTCCCACAGTCCCAGCCTGCCGTCCGGCGTACCGAGATGGCGATAGTCCAGCGCGGCTTCGACGACGAACGGATCGGCGTCGATCCCGTTCTCCCAGGCCCACTGTTCGAACCGGCGGACAAGAAGAGCACAAACGGCCTCGTACTCGTTCTCCTCCGCGGGATTGAAGATCATCCGCATGGTTTCCCGCTCTTGTCTTCGCAGGGCTCTGTCTCGTTGCCCACGCTACCGGCCGTGACGAACAAGCCGGTCCCAGAACCGACAGGACGCCGAGAACAGGTGCGGCAGTGCTGCCGCGGGTGCTCACCACACATGCGCACCGGTTCTCCCTGCCGTCCCCCGTCAGGCGCACCGCACCCGATGCGTCGCGGTGCGAGCGGAACAACCGTCGAGGACAGGGGGGGCGGCACCCTGGAGGAAGAGAAGATGTGAAGGCGGGAGAGGAGGCGTGATGCGGACCAGCGACGAGATCTATCACCGGGTCCGCTGGGACCCACGGTTCGACCCGGCCAGGTTCGCGCTGGGGATCAGCCAGCGCGGGGATGCCCTCAAACGCATTCCGCTGCCTTCCTTCGTGCCCGGGGGCGACATCCCGTGGCACCGGGTGGTGTTCATCGAGGCGGACGGCGAGGTGGTCTGGGACCGGGCCACAGGTGTGGACCGCATCGACGCGTCGGGCGCCGGCCGGGTACGGAGCCCGCAAGCGGACTTGAGCTTCTGCACGAGCTCCGGCAGGGGTGAGCGCGCCGGCGTCCTCGACGTGTCCCCGACGGCCCGCACGGCGGTGGCCTGGATCCCGCCTGCGGAGCTGTGGCCGCCGATCCAGGACATCCGCCGGGACTACGATCCGCAGATCCACCGCTGGCCGCCGCACGTCAATGTGCTCTTCGGCTTCGTGCCGGAGGCCGACTTCGAGCGGGCGGCCCCGCTGCTCGCCGCGGCGACGGCCGAGACGCCGGTCTTCACCGCCCGGCTGGACGGGGTGCGCACCTTCCGGCACAGGGCGTACTTCACCGTGTGGATCGACCCGACTGCGGCCGACCAGGCGCCGTGGGCGGACCTGCACCGCGTACTGCAGCAGCGATTCCCGCGCTGTCGTGGGCCTGCCAAGAACTTCACCCCACATCTGTCCCTGGGCTGGACCCGGGATCCGCGGCGAGTCACCGCCGACTGCGCCACCCGGCTCGACGCCATGACGGCGACAGTCTGGGACCTCGTCCTGCTCTCACGCAGGGGCGACGGGCCGATGCGGCCACGGGCCACGGTCGCCCTGCGCACGGGCGAGGTCCGCCGGCTGCCCGCGCCCGGCCCCGAAGCGCCGGGCCCGGAGGACACGGCCTGGCTCTCCGAGATCACCAACAGGTGATTCACATAAGCCAGGTGAGGCAAAGCGCCGCCCGGGATTCAGGTCGCACGGGCGGAGTGTTCTGACGCCTGCCGGAGATGCGTCAGCGCCCGCCCCTCCCAGCAACCAACGGTGGCTCGCTGGGCCGGTCAACGGCGCCTCTTGCCTCCCTTGCGAGCCCCCGGCCCTTGTTCTTGCCGTGCGACCGCTGTTGGACCACACGGCCGACGCGTGTGCTCGACTTGCGCAGCACGTCCTCGGCGACAGTCTTGAGTTCCGCGATGCCCACCCGGTCCGGACGGCCGGAGGCCAGGGCGGCCTCGATTGCCTCCTCGGCCTGGGAGCCCTGGTCACGCGGCATCTCGCTCACCCCGTCGGGACCGGCCGTTTCCAGGAGCTGCAGCAGGCTCTCGGCGACCATGAGGAGCGCCTCCGCCTCGGTCAGGTCCTCCGGGGCGAGCAGGTCCCGGCGCACCAGGACGCTCAGTGCGGTGGGAGCCGGAGCCGGATACGCAGGTTTCGCAGCAGGGTCTCGCCGTCGTCGAGCGTGGTGACGAGGACGTCCAGCATGGCCTCGGCGCGGGTACGGAACGTCATAGCGCGTACCGCATCTGTGCGCTTCTCAACGGCTGCCTGCGGCTCACCCACTGCGTGCGGCTCGCCCGCTGCATGTGGCTCGCCCGCTGCATGTGGCTCCCCGCGGCCCGCGGATCATCCGCTGCGCGCAGATCGCCGTGGGCCGCCGTCCACGCGGCGACCTCGGCGCGGGCGGAGTCCGGATCGTAGTGATCGCCGAGGACTCCCAGCAGGCCGGCCGCGGGGGCCTGCGCGCGTTCGCCGATGAGCGGGGCGTCCCGGCCTTCGGCCAGCAGCCGCCGGCGTACGGATTCCGTGCCGAGATCGGTGAGGCGGATCAACTCGACCGGGCCTGCGGTCAGTTCGGCCTCTCGCTGCCGGGCCTGCTCGGCGGCGCCTAGGATCTGGGCGAGCTCGGGCGGGAGTCCGGCGGGCCGGCTCGGGGGGGACTCCTCGTCGAGCGGCAGGTCGAGGAAGACAGGGTGGGCCATGCCCTCGTGGAGGGTGACGGCGCCCAGGTCCTCCAGCGCGGCCAGTACCGTATGCAGATCGCGGCCGGCGTGTTCGAACCAGATGGAGTGCCCGCCGACGGCACCCAGCCGGCCCAGCCCGGTGGGCGAGGTGTCCGGAGTCCCGCAACCTTGGCCAGGGTATGGGTACGGGGTTGCGTCTGCCGAATCAGACACCTGGAGGTACGCCGCCGAGACCGACTCGGCGGAACCCTCCACGAGTACCAACATGCCGCCTGACCAGGCCGGATGATTTATCGGCACCCACTGTGTTGCTCGCACTCCTCGTGGAGGGCGAGCAGGCCGGGGAGCGGGACGTACACGTGCTCGTCCGCCGACCGGGTAGTTACCGTGACGACGGCGCTGTCCGTCTTGCCGTACCGGCAGGCCGCTGCTGCCCCACATGCGCGGTCGCGCGGTCGCCCTTGGAATCGCCGGAGTCGTCGATGGCCAGCACCCCGCCCGGGTGCGGCGCGGCCCGCGCATGGGTCAGCAGCCGCTACGGGCGCCGGGAGTTGACCTGCTCGTGGTCCCAGCGGACTGCGAGGGGAAGAGCTGCAGCCGCTGCCCCGGCCGCCGGGCAGCCGCCACCGGCTCGGCCCCGGCCAGGCAGGCAAGCGTCTTGTTGCGGTCCCGCGCCAGTCCGTCTTCGGACCGCCAACCGGACTCACACCTCCTGGAGGTTGGCACCAGTCGGCGTCTGACCCCGACACGTTCCATCGTCACGCGGGCCGGCCACAGGGCACCGGGCCGATGTCCGACTGGGGATCAGACGACGTGACCATCAACGTCTTTCAACAGCATGGCAAGCAAATCGCTGCGAACCTCCGAGACCAAAAACGGCGCCTACTCCGGCCTTTTGTAGTTGAGGGCGGAGCCACGCGGCCCGTCCGCCGTACCGCAGTCCAGAGCACCGACCATCGTCGAGGAGGCACGCATGGTCCCCGAGCCCCTCCCGCAGCGAGCCCTGCGCGGCCACAGGCCACATCGCCCGACGCCCCGAACCGCCGCCAAGCTTTGTCTCTCGGACACCCCCCGGACACTGCCGCGGCGGTGTTTCGTCAATTTTGGCCGGTCGGATGGTCGGACCAACTGTCCCTTTCCATGGGAAGGTTTTCGTGCACCGGACATCACGAACAACAACGAGACGTCGGTTCACCGGGGTGGCGACGGCCGCCTGCCTGATCGCAGCCATCGCCACCGCAACGGGCACCGGCACAAGTATCGCCGCACCGGCCTCTGACACCGCGACGCCGATCAAGCACCTGGTCGTGATCTTCCCGGAGAACATCTCCTTCGACCATTACTTCGGCACCTACCCCAACGCGGTCAACCTGCCCGGGGAGCCGGCCTTCCACGCTGCGCCCGGGACGCCCACGATCAACGGGCTCACGCCGGAGCTGCTCACCCACAACCCCAACGCCGCCAACCCGCAGCGGCTGGACCGCAGCGAGGCGCTGGTCTGTGACCAGGACCACGACTACGCCGCCGAGCAGCAGGCGTTCGACCACGGCCTGATGGACAAGTTCATCGAGAGCACGGACAACGAGAAGTGCGCGGCGCCGCACATCTCCAAGCCGGGCCTGGTGATGGACTACTACGACGGCAACACCGTCACCGGGCTGTGGAACTACGCGCAGCGTTTCGCGATGAGCGACAACTCCTACTCCACCGTGTTCGGCCCGACTGTGCCCGGCCACCTCAACCTCGTCTCCGGCCAGACCCACGGCGCGATCTCGTCGAAGCCGTCGGCCGCGGTCGTCAACGGGACCGTGATCTCCACCAGCGTCTCGGCCGCCTTCGAGGACTGCCCGAAGTCGCCGACCGCTCCCAAGGTCCAGATGACCGGCAAGAACATCGGTGACCTGCTCAACGCGAAGAACATCAACTGGGGCTACTTTTCCGGCGGCTTCCGGCCGACCTCCCGCAACGCCGATGGCACCGCGGTCTGCGGCTCCCACCACCTCAACATCGGCGGCGAGAACGTAGAGGACTACCACGACACCCTCGAACCGTTCCAGTACTACAAGTCGACCGCCAACCCGCATCACCTGCCCCCGGCCTCGTCTGCGGAGATCGGGCGCAACGGGCAGGCCAACCACCAGTACGATCTGTCCGACTTCTGGACCGCCGTGGACGCCGGGAACATGCCGACCGTGTCGTACCTCAAGCCGCGAGTTTCCCAGGACGCGCACCCCGCCCAGTCCGACCCGCTGGACGAGCAGCACTTCATCGTCGACACCATGAACCGGCTGCAGAAGTCCAAGGACTGGAAGGACACCGCTGTCGTCCTCGCCTACGACGACAGCGATGGCTGGTACGACCACCAGATGAGCCCCATAGTCAACGACAGCCAGAGTTCGCAGGACGCACTGACCGGTGACGGGATGTGCGGCGCCCGCACCCCGCTGGCCGGCTACCAGAACCGCTGCGGTCACGGTCCGCGCCAGCCGCTGATGGTCTTCAGCCCCTACAGCAAGGTCAACTCCGTTGACCACGCCCTCACCGACCAGACCTCGATCCTGCGCTTCATCGAAGACAACTGGTTGGGCGGACAGCGCATCGGCGACGGCTCCTTCGACGCACTCGCCGGCAGCCTGAACAACATGTTCGACTTCAGCCACCCGTACCCCAAGCCACTGATCCTCGACCCGAATACGGGCGAACCCCGCAACTGACCAAGTTGCTACCAGCTTCTTCAACGGCAGGCCGTCTCCCATTGTTTATCGCAGGAAGGTTCCCGTGCAGCGATCATCACGAAGAATAAAGAAACGTCTGGTCATCGGGGCGGCTGTGGTCGCCGCCGGTGTGACGGCAGCCGTCACCGGTGTGGGCACGGCCTCAGGCGTGGCCGCGGCAGCGCCTGCCGCCACGACCCCGATCAAGCATGTGGTCGTGATTTACCAGGAGAACGTTTCGTTCGACCACTACTTCGGCACCTACCCACAGGCCACCAATACCTCCGGTCACCCGGTCACCGCCAAGCCCGGTACACCGGCAGTCAATGGACTCAGCCCTGCCCTGCTCACGGCCAACCCGAACGGGGTGAACCCTCGTCGTGACGACCCGGCACATGTCAACGACGTGCTGACCTGCGACCAGGACCACAACTACAACGACGAACAGCGGGCGTTCGACGGCGGGAAAATGGACCGGTTCCCGCAGACGGTGGGCAACGCTGGGGGCACGAGCCCCGAGGGCACGCCGTGTGCCGCCGGGGACGTCATGAACTACTACGACGGGAACACCGTCACCGCGTTGTGGAACTACGCGCAGCGTTACGCGATGAGCGACAACTCCTATGGCACCACGTTCGGCCCTTCGTCACCGGGCGCGGTCAACCTGGTGTCCGGCAACACCGGCGGGGTCGACATGGCCCACACGTCGGGCAACCCGTCGATCGCGACTGCCGCGAAGCCGAACGCCGACCTCACTCCGGACGGCAAGGGAGGCTACTCACTGACCAGCGACGCGCAGCCGTACTGGGACGACTGCTCGACCCGTGACGCGGTCGCGATGAGCGGTAAGAACATCGGCGACGAGCTGAACGAGTCCGGCGTGTCGTGGGGCTTCTTCGAAGGCGGCTTCCGGCCGACGACGTCCTTCGCCGACGCCGCGACGACGACCGGGCACGCCGGCCAGTCGGCTGCGACGTTCGTCCCCGACGAGTTCCAGAACGGCGGCTTCAACAAGGCGGTACCGAACTCGACGAACCAGGGCATCTGCAACGCCGTCCACCCGGTCGGCGCCGGCCTCACCGGTCCTCTGCAGGCGGGCACCGGACAGTACGGGTGGAAGGACGACTACATCCCGCACCACCAGCCGTTCAACTACTACGCCTCGACCGCGAACCCGCACCACCTGACCGTGCCGACCGACACGCGTGGACAGGACACGACGGCCGGGTTGCGGACCGTGGGTACTGACACACAGCACTACAAGGATGGGCAGCCGCAGTTCGACACGCCCAACCACCAGTACGACACGAGCGACTTCGACCAGCTCGTCGCCGCGATCAACCACGGCGACCTGCCTCCGTCGGCACTGCCCGGCGTCAGCTTCCTCAAAGCCGGCGGGTACCAGGACGGGCACGCCGCGTACTCCGACCCGATCGATGAGCAGCAGTTCATCGTCAAGGAGATCAACGCGCTGCAGAAGACCCCCGACTGGAAGAACACCGCAGTCGTCATCGCCTATGACGACTCGGACGGCTTCTACGACCACGCCTACAGCGGCGTAAAGAACCCGTCCGCCTCGGTCGCCGACGCGCTGACCGGTACCGGTGCGTGCGGCACGGGGACGCAGCTGGCGGGTCAGTCCGGGCGATGCGGATACGGGCCGCGCCTGCCGCTGCTCGTGATTTCTCCGTGGGCCAAGAGCAACGCGGTTGACCACACGCTCACCGACCAGTCCTCGATCCTCCGGTTCGTCGAGGACAACTGGAGCCTGCCACGTATCGCCGGCAGCTTCGACGCCGTTGCCGGCAGCCTGGACAACATGTTCAACTTCGCCGCAAAACAGGGGCAGGGCAACGCGCACGGCAATGCGCCGAACGCCAAGCCATTCTTCCTTGACCCGGCAGCGGGGCAGCCGGTCAGCGGCCAGTAGTACACGGCCAGTTCGTCATCGTCGAGTAGTGGGGGGGGGGGGGGGGGGGGCCCCCCCCCCCCCCGCCCGGCGGCGCAGGCCGACCCCCCACAACCCCGACGCCCCCCCCCCCACCCGACCCCCAC